>NZ_JBSGZP010000749.1:0-3336 GCF_053611065.1 Streptomyces sp. NPDC054840 | reverse complement strand
CTTCCTGCGCCTGGACCTGGCGGCGGTCACACTGCCCGAGCTGCCGCGGGACGAGGACCTGCCGGCCGGCGTCGAACTGCGTCCCGGCTCCGCCTTCGCCGCCGACCCGCGGCCGCTCTTCGAGGCCGACGCCGAGGCGACCTCCGACGAACCCGGCGATGTGGTGGCCGGGTCGGCCGACTACGAGGACTGGCTCGCGCAGATCTGGAACAACCCGACCCTCGACAAGGAGCTCACCACCGTCGCCCTGGTGGACGGTGTGGTGGCGTCCTTCTCGGCGGTCCGGACCGACGGCGCCACCCGGTACGGCTCGGCGATGACCGGCACCCTGCGCGCCTTCCGCGGCCGGGGACTGGCCAAGCTCGCCAAGACGGTCTCCCTGCACCGGGCCCGCGCGGCCGGGTACACCGAGGCCTTCACCGGCAACGACGCGGGCAACGGCCCGATGCTCGCCATCAACGAGTGGTTCGGCTACGAGATCTGCGCGACCGAGACGCGCTTCGCGAAGAAACTGGAGACCCCGTGACCGCACAGCTGACCGTCGTCCTGACCAAGGCCGGCCGGACCAAGATCCGCTACCCGGCGGCGCAGGTCGCCGACGACGGCGACCGGATCTCCGTGCGCGCCCCCTGGGCGGCCGAGGGGGTACGGAACTTCGGCTTCGTGCGCTTCGAGCCCGGCGACGTGTTCGTCGAGCACTTCTGGCGGACCCGCTGGTACGCGGTCAAGGAGGTGTGGACCGCGGGGGGCGTCCTCAAGGGCTGGTACTGCGACGTCACGCGGCCGGCCCTGCTGCAGAGCGGGGAGATCCTCGTGGAGGACCTGGACCTCGACCTGTGGGTGTCGGCGGACGGGAGCTCCGTGCTGCGGCTGGACGAGGACGAGTTCGCCGAGAGCGGGCTCGCCGCGAGCGACCCGGAGGCCGCGGCCCAGGCGGTACGGGCCCTGGACGCGCTGGACGACCAGGCCCGGTCCGCGGCGGGCCTGTCCGCGCTCCTACCGTAGTCCGGGGACGTAGGACCGGGGCGTGGGACGTGGGGCGCGCGGCGGCCCTCCCGTGGGGAGCCGGGAGGGCGCCGGGCCCGGGATGGTCCGGGGCCACACCATACGCACGGGCCTCAGTGGCCCGATAGGCATATGACAGGGGAGATTCCGGATCGTTCCGGATCGCCGTCCCCAGGCCGACGGGCCGATGGAAATCCTCGCCCCTCCCGATCCCCGAGGAACTGAGCATGGTCGTCCACACCGCCACCCCGCTCGCCGGGTCGGTCTCCACGCCCGAGCGGGTCTGGTACGCCTCCTACGGGTCCAACATGCACATGGACCGTCTCGCCACCTACCTCGCCGGCGGGACCCCGCCCGGCGCGTCACGCACGTACCCGGGCTGCCGGGACCACAGGGCCCCCGAGCGCTCCATCGCGGTCGAGCTGGAGGGCTGCCTGTACTTCGCCACGGAGTCCCCCGTATGGACGGGGGGCCGGGGGTTCTACGACCCCACGGCTCCCGGGCGCACGCGCGGACGGGCACACCTGGTGACGGTCGGCCAGGTGTCCGACATCGCCGCCCAGGAGATGTACGAGCAGCCGGGGGCGGACCTGGATCTGACAACAGCCCTACGGCACGGCCGTGACCAGCTGGGCCCGGGACGGTACGAGACCCTGATCTGCCCGGGCACGGTCGAGGGCATCCCCCTCCTGACGTTCACCGCGCCGTGGCGCCTTCAGGACGTCGAGGTGCTCAACCCGTCGGGCGCATACCTGCGCTACCTGGCCGGCGGCCTCCTGGAGTCCGGCCCCTGGGAGGAGCAGGACATCGCCGACTACCTCGCGTCGCGCCCCGGCGCCGCCGGGAACTGGACGGCCACACAGGTGCGGGAGCTGCTCACGGCCGATGGGATCCGCCCCTAGGGTGTTACCCCCGATCCGGCAGGCTGCCGTCCATGACGGAGGTGGGCGGACGGAGTTGGACGACGGGGAGCCGGATCACCTGGCCCGGGCAGGTGCTGAAGGCCTCGTTCCTGAGGCGGCGCTTGTCCCTGCCTTAAGGGGACCCTAAGGATCCGCTCCGGTGGGCCCGAGGCGGGAAAACACGTGGTCGGGGCGGCTAGCTTGGCCGGGCCAGGACAGGAAGGGCCCGTTGTGGCGCCGCCGGGGGGCGGCGCACTGCGGAGTCCGATTCCGCCGGCACCCCCTGCCTTGTGCCCGAAGGAGATCACCCATGCCCGCACGCCGCCGCACCGCCGTCACGCTGACCCGTATCGCCGCCGCCGGCCTGACCCCGCTCGCGCTGGCCGCGTACGGCGCGGCTCCCGCGGTCGCCCACGGCTCGATGACGGACCCGGTCAGCCGGGTGGCGGCGTGCTACGCCGAGGGGCCGGAGTCCCCGAAGTCAGCGGCCTGCAAGGCCGCGGCCGCGGCCGGCGGGACGCAGCCGTTCTACGACTGGAACGCGGTGAACATCGCCAACGCGGCCGGCAACCACCGGTCGTTGATCCCGAACGGCCGGCTCTGCTCGGCCGGCAACGACAAGTACCGGGGGCTGGACCTGGCCCGTGCCGACTGGCCGGCCGGCCCGATGTCCGCCGGCGCGCACACCTTCCGCTACAAGGGCACGGCCCCGCACAGGGGCACCTTCGAGCTGTACGTGACGAAGGACGGCTACGACCCGACGAAGCCCCTGGCCTGGTCCGACCTGGAGCCCGCGCCGTTCGCGAAGGTCACCGACCCGGGCATGCAGAACGGCGACTACGTGTTCTCCGGGACCGTCCCCAACAAGTCGGGCCGCCATCTGATCTACAGCATCTGGCAGCGTTCCGACAGCCCGGAGGCGTTCTACACCTGCTCGGACGTCGTCTTCGGCAAGGACAACGGCGGCAACGGGGGCGGGAACGGCGGGAACTCCGGTACGGCTCCGACCACCGAGCCCGGTACCGGGACGGGTGCCAAGCCGAGCGAGAAGCCCGAGGACGAGCCGTCCGGCAAGCCCGTCGACAAGCCCTCCGCCCCGACCGACCAGCAGATCTCCGACGGCGCCGGCAAGTCCACCGTGGAGCACAACGGCCACGGCGACAACGACCCGAAGACGAACGGCACGAAGGATGCCGCCGCCGTCCCGATCGCGGCCGGCTCCTCCTCGCCGGCCGCGGCCAAGGACAACCTCGCGGAAACGGGCGGCAACAGCGCCACCCCGACGATCGCGATCGCCGGGGCCGCCGCCCTGGCCGTCGGCGCCGCCGCGCTGTTCGGAGCCGCCCGCCGTCGCACCGCGCGTGCGACGACGGGCCGCCACGGCCGCTAGTGCTGTGTGCGGGCACGGTAACCGCGGGCCGACGCCCCC
>NZ_JBSGZP010000748.1:0-3336 GCF_053611065.1 Streptomyces sp. NPDC054840 | reverse complement strand
CGTCCGGTCATGCACCGGGACGGACGGATCAGTCCTTGATGTCCTGGTAGCAGGGCTGGTCGCCACCCATCAGGCGCAGCTTCAGGTTGGGAAGCTTGAAGGTGCCGGCCGTGGTCGCCCAGGCCTTCTGCTTCACGTCCGTCAGGATGGCCCGGTCGGCGCGCTGCGAGAACGCGTACGGGCTGGCGACCGTACCGGCCTGCGGCTTGGTCTTGTGGCTCTGGTCGCCGACCGCGACACCGATGTCCAGGTTCTCGAACTCGGCGTCGGTGTCGAGCTCGGCCACATCCAGGTAGATGTTGGTCGCCACGGCCGGGGTGCCCTTGTGACCGGTCTTCAGCTGGAGCGTGATGGGGCCCAGCGGAGTCGGGGTGACCAGGGACTGGCACATGTTGGTGATCTTGGCGTTGCTGAAGCCGGAGATGGTGACCGGGTGGTCGACCGCCTTGCCCGTCTTCAGGTCGTGACCCTTGGCGATACCGCCGTACTGGATCAGGTTTTCACCGTCGAGCTTGTCGGCCGAGACCTTGAAGTCCTGACCGGAGACGCTGAACGACGCCGCGAGGGCGCCCTGCGCCAGACCCACACCGACCGCGGCCGTGGCCGCGATGCTCGGCACCATGACGAGCGCGAAGCGCTTCCATCTGGTCCCGCCACGAACCTGAGAACTCATTTCGTTCCTCCTTCTCGGACGTACATCTCCGGTCCGGGCCGTACCCGTCCTGGGATGGGAGAAGTGCTACGTCCTCGGGAAGGAGCGCAGGCGGCCGGGCCGCGGCTGTGCCACGTCCGATACACCGGCGATCACCCCCGAGCGACAACCACTGGGCCACGCGTTCGCGCAACCTGAGGACAGGCCCCGCCGGAGTGGCGGAGACCCCCCTGTCCCACGGCCGGTGCCACTGCCACAGGCCGACTCGGTGGGGACCCTTCACCGCGGCTCCGAATGAGCGGCTCTGCGGGAAGGACCGAGCGTCGCCGATCGTGGTCCATTCCAGGCCGGGGCACAAGGGGGTTCGTTACTGGCGGGTAACGGCCAGATAACCTGGGTACGACCCCCCGCCGTCGGGTAGCAACACAGGGTGTCACCCAGGGCCACGACAGAACGGACGAATGACGAACACACCGGACAGTTCACGGGGTTCGATTTACTGCGAGTAACAGCGGCCGCAATTGCCAAGTTTTGGCAAAGTGCGGCCGCTGTTTGCCTACGTGTCAACAAATCGCCGGTGGCCCGGCGATGTACGGGAAGCACGCGGCGAGTGGCCCGGAGCGGCCGCGCAGCCGGTCCGGAGCCCGGTCTAGAACAGCACCCGCGCGAGCGCCGTACGCGCCGCGGAGACCCGCGGGTCGTCCGCGCCGATGACCTCGAACAGCTCCAGCAGCCGCAGCCGCACGGCGTCCCGGTCCTCACCGAACGTGACCCGGACGGTGTCCACCAGGCGCCCGAAGGCGTCCTCCACGTGGCCGCCGACCAGGTCGAGGTCGGCCGCGGCGATCTGCGCCGCCGGGTCGCGCAGGTTCTCGGCCGCCGTGGCCCGCACCGCCTGCGGGTTCATGTGCTGGACCCGGGCGAGGAGCTCGGCCTGGGCCAGGCCCAGCTTGGCCTCCGTGTTGCCCGGGTCGTCCGCGAGCACGTTCTTGTACGCCTGGACCGCGCCGCCGAGGTCACCCACGTCGAGCGCGACGACGGCCGCCTCCAGCAGGGCGTCGTACGGGCCGGCCGGGATCTCGTCCGCGGCCGAGGCGGCCGGAGCGGCACCCTCCGCGTTCGGGTCCACCTCGATGCCGATGATCCCGAAGCGGTCCTCGGCGACCTGGACGAGCTGGGCGAAGGTCTCGCGGATCTGCTGCTCCGGGACCACGCCCTGGAACAGCGGCAGGACCTGACCGGCGACCACGGCGAAGACCGCCGGGATCCCCTGGATCTGGAACTGCTGCATGAGCATCTGGTTGGCGTCGACGTCGATCTTTGCCAGTACGAGGCGACCGTTCGCCTCGGTGATCAGGCGCTCCAGCAGCGGGCTCAGCTGCTTGCACGGCTGGCACCACTCGGCCCAGAAGTCCAGGACGACCGGAACCTCTGCCGAGAGCTGGAGCACATCGCTTTCGAAGCCGGCCTCGTCTACGTCGATGACGAGTGCGGAGGGCGGCACGGCACCGGCGGACGGACCCGCCTCGCCGGCCTGGCCGGCCCGGGCGGCCGCTTCGGCGCGAGCCTGCTCGGCCTTGGCCTTGGCCTCACCGGCCGCCTTCACCGCGGCGAGGTCGACGACGCCGCTCATGGACATGTTTCTGGGCTGCATGCGTACATCCTCCCCCGTGTGCGCGCGCCGACGAAAAAGATCGCGTGAATTGGCCGTGCTGCCGCCGCACTGTCGCGATCGTGATGCTGAACGGCGCCGGGTCCCCACCGGGCGCCTGTAGCTCTTCGCGTGGTTGTCGCTCTTACGCTACGAGCCGTAGCGTAACTCCCCCGGCGGCCCACCGCGCCCCTTCCGGACCCGTGATCTGAACCACAGCGGCCGACTTGGCTACCGGCGGGTATGGTCTCGGCCATGCGCAACCCCAGCCCCGGCCGCACCGGTCGTCCCCGCAGCGCCGCCGCGGACGCCGCGATCCTCGCCGCGACCCGGGACGCGCTGGTCGAGCTGGGCTGGTCGAAGCTGACGATGGGCGACGTGTCCTCGCGTGCGGGGGTCGCCAAGACCACCCTCTACCGGCGGTGGGCGGGCAAGAACGAGCTGGTCGTGGACGCGGTCGCGGAGCTCTTCGACGCGCTCGAACTCCCGGACCGCGGCTCCCTCGAAGCGGACATCGAAGGCGTGGTGCTGCAGTTCGCGGAGCTGCTGCGGCGCCCGGAGGCCCGTACCGCCCTGATGGCGGTCGTCGCCGAGTCCACCCGCGACGAAGCCCTGCGTGACCGGATCCGGTCGGCGATCGTGGACCGGCAGAAACGTCTCGTCGTACTGGGCCGCGAGCGGGCCCAGGCCCGCGGCGAACTCCCCTACGAGGAGGACGAGTCCCTCGCGGGCCGCACCACGGACCTGATCTTCGACGTGATCGCGGGCACGGTGGTGCACCGCGCCCTGGTGAGCTCCGAGCCGGTGGACGAGCTCTGGGTGGCCACCTTCACCGCCCTCCTGATGCACGGCCTCCAAGGCCCGGCAGCGGCCTGATCCCACCCGGCGCCCGATGCCGCCGCGCCGTCGGAAGGTCCACGCCCCGGAGCGGCGCCGGTATTCCGGGGACCTGCTCCGCCGACGCCGCGGCCCGCGGTTCGCACCCACGCCCCGCACGGGCACAGGAAGGCCGGTCGTGCCCCACCGTACGGGG
>NZ_JBSGZP010000747.1:0-3337 GCF_053611065.1 Streptomyces sp. NPDC054840 | reverse complement strand
GCCGCCAGCAGCGTGGCGTCCGGCACCGGCGGGCCCTCCGGCACCGGTACGGGCGCCGAGCGGGCCGGGGTGCGGTGGGCGTCGGCCCGCGCCACCAGCACGTCGCCGGTACGGGACTCCGCGGCCGGCGCGTAACCCATCGCCCGCAGCCCTTCCAGCAGGACGGTCGGATCCGCCTGCGCCGCCAGCACCGTGGGCGCGAGGCGGCGCAGCCCCAGCCCGGCCGAGCGCTTGTCGGCCAGGATCTCGCCCAGCATCGCGTCGTCGTCGCAGCGTACGTACGCGGAGGCCGCGCCGACCCGCAGGTGTCCGTGCCGGCGGGCCACGTCGTCGATCAGGTAGGCCAGCGGCTGCGGCACCGGGGTACGGCTGTGCTCCTTGAGGAAGGCGTGCAGGTCGGCGGCGGCGTGGCCGGCGTCCAGGGCCCGGCGCACCGAACCCGGGGTGAACCGGTACACCGTCGCCCCGCCCTTGGACTCCACGTCCGCGAGCACGGCCAGCGTGTCGCCCAGCGGCCGGCGCAGCGGGCCCGGCGCCACCGCCGTCAGATCGGCCTGGAGCAGCACGTGGTCCACCGGCTCCGGCAGCAACGGGGCCAGCAGCGGCGCCGGGTCGCGGTGCTCCAGCAGGGCCCGGCCCGGTCCGGACAGGGCACCCCGGCCGGTCACGCCGAGAACCTCGGCCTCGGCCAGCGTCCAGTGCGCGAGCCGGGCCCGCAGGTCGCTCGCCCCGCGTACGGGACGCTCCCAGGCGAGCCGCGCCAGCAGGGTCTCCGGGTCGGGCGCCCCGCCCTCGGGCAGATCACCGAGGAGTTCCAGCACGCGCCGGCGCACCTCAGGGGCGGCGGAGCGGTCGAGTTCGGGGCCGAGCGCGGAGAGCGTGCGCCCCTTGGCGTCCTGCTCGCCGACCAGCGGGGCCGTGCGGGTGGCCGGCAGCCAGGCCGCGGCGAGGTGCGACCAGCGCTCGGCGGGCGGCAGTTCGACCCAGTCGTCGAAGGCCGGGGTGGGCGCGTACCGCTCGTCCGCCTCCCCGTCACTGGCCAGCAGCCCGGCCGCGTAGGCCAGTTCGGCCCAGAAGGCCGCCTGGGGCTCGGTCGTGTCCAGCAGGGCCGCGGCCCGCTTCAGGTCCCGTACCGAGAGCCCGCCCGCCCGCAGGACCGGCGGACCGGCGTGCTCCCAGGACTTCACCAGCTCCTCGACGGTGGCCAGCGCGGCCAGCGCCTGCCCGGCGGCGTTCGCGTCCACAAGCTGTGGACGGTGCTCGCGGTGCGCGGGCACGGGCGGTGCCACCGGCGCGGTGTCCCGGTGCGCGAGCCCGCCGCGCAGGTGCAGCGCCACCTCGCGGGGCAGCACGACGGTCCGGGCCGTCACGGGCAGCAGCAGCCCCCGGTCGCGCAGCCAGCGCACCGGCGGCGTCGGATTCGGGGTGACCTCCCCGTACGGCGGCCCCCACACGAGCCGCCCCAGCACCTGGTGGGCCTCCGCCGGAGCCTCGTCGAGCAGCGCGGACATCCGCTCCGGGTCGGTGAACAGCCCGGTCAGCGCCGTCACCGCGGACACCGGGTCGTGGGTGGCGGGCAGCCCGACGGCCGCCACGATCTCCTGCACCCGGGTCGGCGACATACCGGCGGTGGCCTCGGCGACGGTCGGACCCAGCCCGGTGGGGGAGGGCCGGGAGGCGGAGGGGGCGAGCAGCTCGCGTGCCGTGCGGACCAGCCGCAGCCGGTCCTCGTCGCCCCACACCAGGGCCTGATCGCGCAGGGTGGCCACGGCGGCGGGGAGCGCGGCGTGGGCCCGTTCGTCCTGGCCGCCCGTCAGCAGCCCCTCCAGCACCGTGTACGGGCACGGGTCCGGGGCCACCGCGAGCGCCTCGGCGGTCTGCAGGACGAACCGGTCCAGCCGGTCCAGGGCGCGCACCACCGAGGCCCGGGTCCCCGCCCGGGTGGCCAGCTGCGTCACATCGCCGGGCACCGGGCCGAGCAGGTCCGGGCGGGCGCGCAACAGGGCCGCGAGCGCCGCGTCGTCACGGGTGCGCAGCGCCTCGGCGAGTGAGCGCGGGGAGCTTCCCGCCGGGCTCCCGCCGGCGGATCCCGCCGCAGTGCTTGCCTCGGGCACAGTCGCCTCCTGGTCGCGTCGGCCGGTCAGTCGGCCGGTCCCCATCCGGTCAACGGTATCCGCTGCGCCCGCAGCAGCTCCACGGGCGCACGCGCTACCTTCGGGGCAGGGGTACGGGAGGAGCCTGGGCGTGGGGATCGAAAGCGATCATCTGGTCTACGAATATCTGAGCCGCGTCGGGGACTTGGCGCAACGGCGGCAGCTGTCCTCCGGCGACCGGATGAGGCTGGTGTCGGGTTTGCGGGACGAAATCGATCGTCGGCGCGCCAAGTACGACCCGGACACCCCGGCCGCCGTACGGCGCATCCTGGAGCGGATCGGCACGCCCGAGGAGGTCCTGGACACCCTCGGGACGCTCGGCGCTCCCGGTTCCCCCGGCTCCCGGCAGGGCGCCGCTCCGTCCCCCGCCGAGCCCGGCCTCTCGGTCCCCGTCCAGCGGGGGCCGGGCCGCCTGCGCGTCCGGAAGGCGCCCCCGGTGCCCGCGGCGGAACCCGAGAACGTGCCGCCGCACCTGGCCGGGGTGGACGAGCTCGGCCCCTCCGGCGGGGCCGAGCCCGACTGGTGGCGGGTGAGCCCGGGGACGTACGGGGCCGGCCCGCAGGTCGAGGGCTTCGCGGGTGGCATCGAGATCCCGGACCTGTTCGAGGAAGGGCCGGAGGAGGAGTCGGCGGAGGCCGACAAGGGCGGGTCGGCTCCGCCCGGGGATGCGGAGGGGGGCGCGCGGAGTCTCGTACGGTTCCTGCGCGAGCGGCGGCGCGCGAAGAAGGAGGCGGCGGCCGTTCCCGGAGCGGAGGCCGTCGGGGGCGCGGGGGGTCGGCAGCGGCCGAACGCCTTCCTGCTGCTGGCCGCGGCCGTGCTCCTGCTCGGCGTGGTCACCGGCTACTGGCTGGTGCTCGTGGTGGGCTGGCTCCTTCCGTACGCCTCGCGCGTGCTGGGGCCCGCCGAGCGGAAATGGGCGGTCCTCGGCCCGCCCGGCGCGGTGCTGGCGGGGGCGGTGCTGTGGGTGTGGGGCCGGATGAACGGCAAGTGGGGGGAGGCCCTGGCCGACGACCAGCTGAGCGGGGCGCTGCACGGGATGTGGCCGTGGGTGCTGCGAGGCGCCGCGCTGGCGTCCGTGCTGTACCTGGTGTGGCGGGCGCGGCGGCGGTAGCCGCCGGCGCGGGCCCCGGGGCCGGGCACGCCGGCGAGGCCGAGAGGCCGAGAGGCCGAAAGGCCGCGCGGGC
>NZ_JBSGZP010000746.1:0-3343 GCF_053611065.1 Streptomyces sp. NPDC054840 | reverse complement strand
GCCGGGGCCCTCGTCATTCACTCCACAGGCTCAGCGGCCCGCGATCACCCGAAGGGCGGAGGAGCCGGAGATCAGCTGCCGTTCGACAGGTTGCCCGAGAGGACCGGGATGTTGTCCAGGATGTGCGAGAGCGGCTCGTCGCCCTTGGCCTGGGTCGAGTTCTCGGTGCACTGCTGGTTCTGCGGGTTGGACAGGACGTTGATGTCCTGGACGCCGACGTTGAGCGCGGCGACCAGCGACTGGGCGTTGACCTTCGCCGGCAGGCCGATGCAGGGCTTGTTGAGGGTGCCCTGGACCACGCTGAGCTGCGGGCTCATGTCGCCGTGGGTCTTCTGGTTGCCGTAGACCTGCTGAGCACCGTTGCCGTTGACGGTGTTGACCCCGTTGTCGTTGCCGATGGCCATGGCCGGGGCCGCGGCGGCAGCGCCAGCGCCGATCGCAACGGCGGAGACCGCGGCGGCGGTCATGAACTTCTTGAACATCTTGATCCTTCTGTCGCACGAGTGCCCGCTGATGGAGCGCCCTGGTCAACTGGCCGGCCAGAGGGTTGGTTCCGCTGCTTCACTCAAACGGCCTGCCGTGTCGAGGTTTTCCCCACCCAGGGTGAGCGGGCTCCGGACGCCTGCGCGAAGCCCGTACGCAGCAGGCACCGCTCCGGGTTCCGGTTGCGCTCCGTACGAGGCGTTCGCACGGTGGGTGAGCAAGCGGCTCGTCCAGGTCCGCTTCCGTGTCCCCACCGCGAAGGAACATCCATGCACCGCACGAAGCTGCCGTCCCGCGCCCGTCTCCTCGTCCCGTCGGCCCTCGCCGTCGTCATACTGTCCGGCGCGGCTGCCCCCGCGGGCGCCGCGCAGGGTGACGGCTCCGCGGCTCTCACCGATCGGGTGGCCTCCGTTCAGCAGCAGATCGAGAAGATCGAGCGGCGTGCGGCGGCCGCCGGCCCCATCGACGATCTCCTGGCGGGCCTCACCAAGACCCTTGAGGGCCTTCTCGCGACCGTCGGAGACCTGTTGCCTTCCGGGGTGCAGCTGCCGCCGATCGAGCTGCCGAAGCTGCCGGACATCGAGCTTCCCGAGCTTCCCGATCCGTCCGGCCTCATCCCCAAGCTGCCGCCGGTGGAGCTGCCGCCGGTGGACGCCCTGCCCGCGGTGCCGGACGCCCCGGCGGTCCCGGACATTCCCGCGATTCCCGCACTTCCGGACAGTCCGCCCCTCCCGTAGGGCTGGTGTCGGCCGGTAACCCGTCGGACGGTTACGACAATTGAGCCGAACAGGTCTCATCGTGCGCGTGACCGTGTCGTCTGGGAAGCTGGACCGTTTCGCTCGGTGTGAGCCCCGGATCGGGGCAGAACATCGAACAGAAGGTGCACTTCCCATGAACTCTGCCAAGAAGGCCGCCCTGGTCCTGGCCACCGCTGGACTCGCTGCGGCCGGTGCCGCCGGCTCCGCCGCCGCCGACGCGTCGGCCGAGGGCGCGGCCGTGGGCTCCCCCGGCGTCCTGTCCGGCAACCTGGCCCAGGTGCCGGTGCACGTCCCGGTCAACGTCTGCGGCAACACCGTGAACGTCATCGGCCTGCTGAACCCGGCGTTCGGCAACACCTGCGTCAACGCCTGACGAAGCGCTTCCGCCCGCGAGGGCAAGCCTCCTCGGGGTGGCCTCGGAGTGCACGGCGGTGCACTCCGGGGCCACCTCCGATTCCACACCGGCCATGGCGCCGGTAGACAGGGAAGGACCCATGCGACAGGTACTGAGCCGACAGGTACTGGGCAAGGGGGTGCTCACGGCGGCAGCCGCGTCGAGTCTGCTGTCGATCGCGACCGGCGCGGCCTACGCGCACCCCGGAGCGAGCGCCGAGGCCTCGCATTCGCCGGGCGTGCTGGCCGGCAACAGCGTCTCGGTACCGATCACCTTCGCGCCGAACGTGTGCGGCAACAGCGTGGACGGCGGTGCGGCGCTCAACCCTGCGATGGGGAACACGTGCGCCACCGACACCGGTTCGCACACGGACGACGGCTACGACTACGGGCGCTACCTCAGCCCCGAGAACGCCGAGGCCTTCGAGCGCTACCTCGACGAGCGCGAGGGCCGGCACACGGTCCCGGAGCAGCGCCACGGATCGCCGCGCCACGCGGGCGGGTACGAGCAGCCCCGGCAGGAGCAGGCCCGCCACGAGCAGCCCCGGCAGGAGGGACCGCGGCACGCCAAGCCGCGCCACGAGGAGCCCCGCCACGAGGGCGGTTACAGCGGCCCCGGCGAGCAGCGGGGCAAGGTGGAGTGCGCCGACCACCCCGAGTCGTCCCCGCCGCCCCCGCCGGCGCACCACGCTCCCCCCGCACCCGAACGGCCGCACCCCATGCCGCAACCGGTGGAGGAGCACCCGGCCCCGCTGCCCACCCCGGAACCGGTCCAGGAGGTGCCCGCGCCGCCGGCCGAGGAGCCGCCACACACGCTCCCCGCCCCGGCACCGGTCGAGGAGGCGCCACACACGCTCCCCGCCCCGGCACCGGTCGAGGAGGCGCCACACACGCTCCCCGCCCCGGCACCGGTCGAGGAGGCGCCACACACGCTCCCCGCCCCGGCGCCCGTCCCGGCGGCCGCGCCCGTACAGCCGCCGGCCCCCGCTCCGGCGCACGTGACCGGGCCCATGCTGGCCGAGACCGGCGCGGGGCAACCCGCGGCCGCGGCGGCCCTCGCCAGCGCCCTGATCCTGGGCGGCGCCATTCTGTACCGGCGGTCGCGCGTCTCCTGACCGGCAATACCGGTAATCGGAATAAATATCGGCCGGAGAATGCCTCGTCGGATTCTCCGGCCGCTGTCATGCCCCCACCACTCGACCGGGTACGCGTACGCGTTTCCGTAGCGGCGGGGAATCGTTACCCAGGGGGAAAGCGGCGCGACGGTCGCCGCTGACGCCTCTGTCCACGAAAGAAGAGGATTTCGATAATGAAGCTCACGAAGGTCGCCGCTGTCGTCGTCGGCTCCGTCGCCGCCCTCGGCGCCTCCGCCACCGCCTTCGCCGCCGAGCCCGCGGCCGCGATGCCCCCCATGAGCCTGACCGGCGGGGTGACCGAGACGCTGAACGCCGTCGGGCCCGTCTCCGAGTCACTTCCGCAGACCGTCGGCAACGGGCTGGCCGAGCAGGGCGACACCGTCAACAAGGTCGTGGGTACCGCCCAGAAGGTCAACAAGGTCCGTAACGACGTCCCCGGCACCGTGCTCGGTCTCGCGAACGGCGCCACCCAGGGGTCCCCGATGCTCGGCGGCGTGAAGCTCAACGGCGGCCAGGGCTGAACCGCCCCGGCTGACCACCCGCCGACACGACTGTGGGCGCCACCGGCAAGGC
>NZ_JBSGZP010000745.1:0-3351 GCF_053611065.1 Streptomyces sp. NPDC054840 | reverse complement strand
GTCCCGCGCCCCCGACCGGGGTGCGGGGCGGACCGGCGGACGCCGAAGCCGACCCCCGTGTTTGTGTACATCGTCCGGCGGCTGTTCGCCGCGGTGTTCCTGCTGCTCGTTGTCAGCGCGATCACCTTCGCGATCTTCTTCCTGCTGCCCCGGCTGGCCGGCGGCACGGCCGACTCGCTGGCCACCCAGTACGTGGGCAAGAACCCCTCGCCCGAGTCCATCGCCGCGGTCAAGAAGAACCTCGGTTTCGACCAGCCCCTGTACGCGCAGTACTGGGACTTCCTGCGGGGCATCTTCGCGGGCCGCGAGTTCAACTACGGCCCCGACCCCTCGCAGTGCAGCGCCCCCTGCCTCGGCTACTCCTTCAAGGACCACGTCGAGGTCTGGCCCGACATCGTCGCCCGGCTGCCCATCACCGCCTCCCTCACCCTGGGAGCGGCCGTCATCTGGCTGATCACCGGTGTGACCACGGGCGTGGTCTCGGCCCTGCGCCCGGGCTCGCTCTTCGACCGGCTCGCGATGGGCGTGGCCCTCGCCGGCGTCTCGCTGCCGATGTTCTTCACCGGCACACTCTCGCTGGCCGTCTTCGTCTTCAACTGGCCCGTTTTCACCAACGTGTACGTGGACTTCTCCGAGGACCCGGCCGCCTGGTTCCAGGGGCTGGTCCTGCCCTGGTGCACGCTCGCCTTCCTCTACTCCGCGCTCTACGCCCGGCTCACCCGGGCCGGAATGCTGGAGACCATGAGCGAGGACTACATCCGCACCGCGCGCGCCAAGGGCCTGCGCGAACGGGTGGTCGTCACCCGTCACGGGCTGCGCTCGGCGCTGACCCCGATCGTGACCATCTTCGGCATGGACTTCGGGCTGCTCCTCGGCGGCGCCATCGTCACCGAGACGGTCTTCTCGTACCACGGCATCGGTGAGTACGCGTACCACGCCATCGCGGTGAACGACCTGCCGAAGATCCTCGGGGTGACCCTCTTCGCCGGAGCCTTCATCGTGCTGTGCAACCTGGTGGTGGACCTCGTCTACGCCATCATCGACCCGAGGGTGAGGCTGTCGTGACCGATCCGACTCCGAAGGGGAACGAGGCCGGCGAAGCCGCCGCCGACCGTGCCGCGCACGGCGCCACCGCCACCGCCGTCGTGGCGGAGCCGGGCGACGGTCCGCCCTCCGAGGCCTTCCTCGACGTACGCGACCTCAAGGTCCACTTCCCCACCGACGACGGTGTCGTCAAGTCGGTCGACGGGCTCTCCTTCCAACTGGAGAAGGGCCGGACCCTCGGCATCGTGGGTGAGTCCGGCTCCGGCAAGTCGGTCACCTCGCTGGCCGTCATGGGCCTGCACCGGGTGGGGACCGCCAGCCGCTCCACCGTCGAGATGTCCGGCGAGATCTGGCTCGGCGGCAAGGAACTGCTGTCGGCCGATCCCGAGGAGGTGCGCCGGCTGCGGGGCCGCGACATGGCGATGATCTTCCAGGACCCGCTGAGCGCGCTGCACCCGTACTACACGATCGGCGCCCAGATCGTGGAGGCGTACCGCGTCCACAACGACGTGGACAAGAAGACGGCGCGCAAGCGGGCCGTCGAGATGCTCGACCGCGTGGGCATCCCCGAGCCGGGCAAGCGCGTCGACGACTACCCTCACCAGTTCTCCGGCGGCATGCGCCAGCGTGCGATGATCGCGATGTCGCTGGTCAACAACCCCGACCTGCTGATCGCGGACGAGCCGACCACGGCCCTGGACGTCACCGTGCAGGCGCAGATCCTGGACCTGATCCGCGATCTGCAGAAGGAGTTCGGCTCCGCAGTCATCATGATCACGCACGACCTCGGCGTCGTCGCGGAGATGGCCGACGAGATCCTCGTGATGTACGGCGGCCGGTGCGTCGAGCGGGGCACCGCCGAAAAGGTCTTCTACGAGCCCCGCCACCCGTACACCTGGGGCCTGCTGGGCTCGATGCCGCGCATCGACCGCGAACAGAGCGAGCGCCTCATCCCGGTCAAGGGCTCCCCGCCCAGCCTCATCAACATCCCCGACGGCTGTGCCTTCAACCCGCGCTGCCCGTACGCCGACGTGCCCAAGGGCAACGTGACGCGTACGGTCCGGCCCGAGCTGACGCAGGACGACAGCCGCCACTGGTCCGCCTGCCACATGTCGCAGGACGAGCGGACCCGGATCTGGACCGAAGAGATTGCGCCGAAGCTGTGACCGAGACGCCTGACATGAAGAAGCCGGACACGGTGGTCATTCCCGCGCAGGCCAAGGAGTCTCCCGAGGTTCTGCTCAAGGTCACCGGCCTGGCGAAGCACTTCCCGATCACCAAGGGGCTGATCCGGCGCCAGGTGGGAGCGGTCAAGGCCGTCGACGGCCTCGACTTCGACGTCCGGCGCGGGGAGACCCTCGGTATCGTCGGCGAGTCCGGCTGCGGGAAGTCGACCATGGGCCGGCTGATCACGCGGCTGCTGGAGCCGACCGGCGGCTCCATCGAGTTCGAGGGCAAGGACATCACGCACCTCGGCGTGTCGGGCATGCGCCCGCTGCGCCGCGACGTGCAGATGATCTTCCAGGACCCGTACGGCTCGCTGAACCCCCGCCACACGGTGGGCACCATCGTCAGCGCGCCGTTCAAGCTCCAGAAGGTCACTCCGGAGGGCGGACTCAAGGCGGAGGTCCAGCGGCTGCTCTCGCTCGTGGGCCTCAACCCCGAGCACTACAACCGCTACCCGCACGAGTTCTCCGGCGGTCAGCGCCAGCGCATCGGCATCGCGCGGGCTCTGGCGCTGAAGCCGAAGCTGGTGGTCGCGGACGAGCCCGTCTCGGCGCTGGACGTGTCGATCCAGGCCCAGGTGGTGAACCTGCTGGACGACCTCCAGGACGAGCTCGGCCTCACCTACGTGATCATCGCGCACGACCTCTCGGTCATCCGCCACGTCTCGGACCGCATCGCCGTGATGTACCTCGGCAAGATCGTCGAGCTGGCCGACAACAAGGGGCTGTACGGGGCGCCCATGCACCCCTACACCACGGCCCTGATGTCGGCCGTGCCGGTGCCCGACCCGAGGCGGCGCGGCGCCAAGAGCGGCCGCATCCTGCTCAAGGGCGACGTCCCGTCGCCGATCTCGCCGCCGAGCGGCTGCCGCTTCCACACCCGGTGCTGGAAGGCCACGCAGATCTGCGCCACGCAGGAACCGCCGCTGCTGGCGCTGAAGCCGGGCCATCAGGTGGCCTGCCACCACCCGGAGAACGCCCCCGACCAGGCACCGGGCGACCAGCCCCTGCCGGGTGCGGCGGATGCGGTGGCCAAGGCCACGGAGTGACCGCCCGGTGGGGCCGACGTCGCCTTCAGTGC
>NZ_JBSGZP010000744.1:0-3352 GCF_053611065.1 Streptomyces sp. NPDC054840 | reverse complement strand
CCGCCTTGCGAGGCACCGCACCGGACGACCCGGGCTCACCCGACAAGATCCGAAAGAGACGGCCCAGGTCGTGTCCGCACAGTAGCCCCGGCCGACCGAAGGGCGGGCGCCCCGCGGCGAGGTGCGGTGCCAGGCGTCGCGGGGCAGGCGGGCCTGTGCGGACACGACCTCGGTGCGGTGACCGGCCCTCGGCGCCAGCTCCGCGAGTTGCCGCTGTCCCGCCGATGGGGCAGCGGCAACGCCGGCGGTATGCGGCGGCGCCGGGCCGCTTCGGCATGCCTTCTGCCGCGGGCTGCGAGCCTGCGCGCAGCTGTTCCGTGGAGCTCGGCCGTGCCGCGGTCACCTCACGCGAGGCCGACGGAAGCCGGGTCCGCGGTCATCGCCTCCCGCAGGCTCTTCGGCCGCAGGTCGGTCCAGTTCGCCTCGACGTGCTCGAGGCACCGCTCGCGGCTTTCCTCGCCGAACACGATGCGCCAGCCGGCGGGAACCTCGGTGAAGGACGGCCACAGCGAGTGCTGTTCCTCGTCGTTCACCACCACGTAGAACCGGCCGTCGGTGTCGTCGAACGGGTTGCTGCCCATGAATCCACTCCCATCCAAGCCGTTCACGATGCGATTCCCGGCCGTCGATGCTCCTCTCCCGCCGTCCTGTTGGCGGGACACCGGTACCACACTGCCCTGAATCTCCGCCGTTCCGCACCTGGTTCACAGGAATGGGCTTCCGGCCCTCCCGCGCCCCCGAAACCGAACCTGCCGCCTCCGCCCGGGCCGCCATGGCGCCATCGTGACGCCATGGCGGCCGGGGTGGTGTCGACGTGGGTGGCGGGATCGCGTGAGGGAGCCACGGTCAGGTGCGAAGACCTCCGCGATCGCGCCAAGTGTCCCGCGCGCAGGCGCTTCCCGGGTTTGTTTCCGGTGGTGGGCGTCTTGGCCTGTCGGCTGCCCCCTGCGCATCGGAGCGACTTCACTGCTGGCGATCGGACACTTCTTTTCGGCCACTTCGATGCGATGGCTCAGAAATGGCGCGACGATGGCGCCAAATGTGTGCCATGCTGGCGTCACGAACCGCGGCGGCCCGCAGCCCGCGACGTTCCCTCCTCGTTCCGTACCGATTCACACAGGAGTTGTGTCCCATGGCCACCTTCCTTTACAAAGTGGGCCGTCTCGCCTTCCGGCGACGAGGCCTGGTGTCACTGTTGTGGCTCGCCGTCCTCGCCGGGGTCGGCTTCGCCGCCTCCACCGCCCCGACTCCGCCCACCGACACGTTCTCGATGCCGGGTACGGAGTCGCAGAAGGCCTTCGACCTGCTGAAGGAGAAGTTCCCGGCCATGAGCGTGGACGGCGCGACCGCCCGCGTCGTGGTCCGGGCACCCGCCGGCGCGAAGCTCTCCGATCCCGCGGAGAAGGCCAAGGTGGAGAGCCTCCTCGGCGCACTGGCCAAGGCGCCGGACGTCGTGTCGGCCTCCGACCCTTTCAAGACCGACGCCCTCAGTCAGGACGGCACCACGGCGTACGTCGTGGCCACGTACAAGGTCTCCGCGCTCAAGGTGAGCGACGAGGCGCATACGGGCTTCGACAAGGCACTCGCGGACGCCCGGACCACCGGGCTGGTGGTCGAGGCCGGCGGTGACGCCGTAACCATGGACGGAGCGCCCGGCGGCGGTGCCGAAGGCATCGGCATCCTCGTGTCCGCCGTCGTTCTGGTCCTCACCTTCGGTTCGATGATCGCCGCGGGCATGTCCCTGCTGACGGCCCTCATGGGCGTCGCCATCGGCGGCGCGGCCATCGCCGCACTCGGCAGCACCCTCGGACTGTCCAGCACGACCTCCACCCTCGCCCTGATGATCGGCCTCGCGGTCGGCATCGACTACGCCCTGTTCATCGTTTCCCGCTACCGCTCCGAGGTGGCCGAGGGGCGGGAGCGCCAGGACGCCGCGGGCCGGGCCGTCGGCACGGCCGGCTCCGCCGTCGTCTTCGCCGGACTCACCGTCATCATTGCCCTCGCGGGCCTCAGCGTGGTGAACATTCCGATGCTCACCAAAATGGGCCTCGCCGCCGCCGGCACGGTCGCCGTCTCCGTACTCATAGCGATCACCCTCGTCCCCGCCCTGCTGGGCTTCGCGCCGATCAAGGTCATGCCCCGCAGGGAACGCAA
Source organism: Streptomyces sp. NPDC054840 (assembly GCF_053611065.1). Classification (NCBI taxonomy): domain Bacteria; kingdom Bacillati; phylum Actinomycetota; class Actinomycetes; order Kitasatosporales; family Streptomycetaceae; genus Streptomyces; species Streptomyces sp. NPDC054840. The sequence goes on along the minus strand of NZ_JBSGZP010000744.1, from coordinate 1,198 downwards.
GCGGTACTACGGCAAGCCGCTCACGGAGCGTCAGCAGCGCAGGGCCGACAAGCGGGCCGCGCGCCAGAAGCCGAACCTGGGCACCCGCTGGGCGACCTTCGTCGTCCGCCGCCCACTGGCCGTCCTGCTCCTCGGTGTCGTGGGCCTCGGCGTCGTGGCCCTGCCCGCCGCCGGACTTCGGCTCGGTCTGCCGGGCGAGGGCACCATGGCTCCGGACACCACGCAGCGCAAGGCGTACGACATGCTGTCCGAGTCCTTCGGAGCCGGGTTCAACGGGCCGCTGATGGTCACCGTCCAGGCCGATGACGCGGCGACGGCGGCCGCCACCGTGGGCAAGGAGCTCGGCAAGGTCGAAGGGGTCGCGGCGGTGACCCCCGCCACGCCCAACGACAAGGGCGACACCGCGGTCCTCACCCTCATCCCGAAGACCGGCCCCGCCGAGCCCGAGACCGAGGAACTGGTCGGGAAGATCCGGGGCATCGCGGGCGGCCTCGGAGCCGACAACGGCGCCGAGATCCTGGTGACCGGTCAGACCGCCCTGTTCATCGACTTCTCCCGGACCCTCGACGACGCGATGCTGCCGTACCTGGGCCTGGTGGTCGGACTCGCCTTCGTGCTGCTCGTACTCGTCTTCCGCTCGCTGCTCGTCCCGCTCAAGGCGGCCCTCGGCTTCCTGCTCTCCGTCAGCGCGGCCCTCGGCGCGGTCGTGGCCGTCTTCCAGTGGGGCTGGCTCTCGGACGTCTTCGGCATCGACCAGCCGGGCCCGATCATGAGTACCCTGCCGATCTTCATGATCGGTGTGGTCTTCGGTCTCGCGATGGACTACGAGGTCTTCCTCGTGACCCGGATGCGGGAGGCCTACGTCCACGGGGCGCAGCCCGACGAAGCGGTGATCACCGGGTTCCGCTACGGCGGCCGGGTGGTCGGGGCCGCCGCGATCATCATGGTCAGCGTTTTCTCCGGCTTCATCATGGAGGTGAACGTCTTCGTCAAGATGGTCGGCTTCAGCCTCGCGATCGCCGTCCTGTTCGACGCCTTCGTCGTCCGCATGGCCCTGGTGCCGGCGCTGTTCGCCATGCTCGGCCGGTCTGCCTGGTGGCTGCCCCGCGGGCTCGACCGCATACTGCCGAACATGGACGTCGAGGGCGAGAAGCTCAGCCGGACGACCGCCACCCCGGCCCTGCCCACCCAGCAGCGC
>NZ_JBSGZP010000743.1:0-3352 GCF_053611065.1 Streptomyces sp. NPDC054840 | reverse complement strand
ACCCCCGACGGCTTCCTCGACGTGACGGAGCTCGGCTTCGGGCGCAGCGTGCACCTGCCGCCCGCAGAGCTCGCCGCCCGCGCCGCCGAGGCGACCGGGGCGCTGCTCGCGCCCGTGCTGACCGTCTCCACCGTGACCGGGACCGCCACCCGTGCCGCCGCGCTCGCCGCCCGGCACCCGATGGCCGGGGCCGAGGCCATGGAGGGTTTCGGGGTCGCGGAGGCGACCGCCGCGCACGGGCTGCCCGTACTGGAGATCCGCGCCGTGTCCAACGCCGTGGGCCCTCGTGACCGTGCCGCCTGGCGGATCGGGGAGGCGCTGACCGCGCTCGCCGACGGCTTCCGCGTGCTGGGGCCCGTACTCGCGAACTGGGGAGAACGCCATGAGCACCGGTGAACCGCTGAAGATCGCCTATTCGCCCTGCCCGAACGACACCTTCGTCTTCGACGCGTGGGCCCACGGCCGTATCCCGGGCGCGCCCGCCCTCGACGTCACCTTCGCGGACATCGACCTCACGAACGGCATGGCCGAGCGCGGCGAGCTGGACGTGCTGAAGGTGTCCTACGCCGTGCTGCCGTGGGTGCTGGAGGAGTACGCGCTGCTGCCCTGCGGCGGGGCGCTGGGGCGCGGCTGCGGCCCGTTGGTCCTGACCCGCGAGCCGGGGCTCGACCTCGCCGGGCGGACGGTGGCCGTGCCGAGCGAACGCTCCACCGCCTACCTGCTGTTCCGGCTCTGGGCCGCGGACGTGCTGCCGGAAGGCGTCGGCAAGGTCGTCGTCCTGCCGTTCCACGAGATCATGCCGGCGGTCCGCGGCGGCCGGGTGGACGCCGGGCTGGTGATCCACGAGGCCCGGTTCACCTATCAGGACTACGGGCTGCACTGCCTGGCCGACATGGGTGAGCACTGGGAGTCCACGACCGGCCTGCCGATCCCGCTCGGCGCGATCATCGCCCGGCGCTCGCTGGGCGCGGAGCGGCTGCGCGCGCTGGCCGAGTCGGCCCGTACGTCGGTCCGGATGGCCTGGGACGACCCGGAGGCCTCCCGCCCCTACGTGCGCGCGCACGCCCAGGAGCTGGACCCGGCCGTCGCCGACCAGCACATCGGCCTGTACGTCAACGAGTTCACGGCGGACCTCGGCGACTCCGGCTACGCGGCGGTGCGCGGGCTGCTGACCCGGGCGGCGGCCGAGGGACTGGTACCGGCCATCGCGCCCGGCTCGCTGGCCTTCCCGCAGGGCTGACCGCCCCGCATGTACGGCTGCGCCCCGTCGCTCTTTCGAGTGGCGGGGCGCGGCCGTACGTGTGCCGGTGACGCTCAGACGTCGAGCTGGTCGGCCACCGCGCGCAGCAGTCCGGCGATCTTCGTGCCGTGCACCTTGTCGGGGTAGCGGCCGCGCTCCAGCATCGGAGTGATGTTCTCCAGCAGGGTCGTGAGGTCCTGCACGATCGATGCGAGCTCGTCGGGCTTGCGCCGCTGCGCCGCCGCGACGGAGGGTGCCGGGTCGAGTACCGTCACAGAAAGTGCCTGGTCACCGCGCTGGCCCGCGACGACACCGAACTCGACGCGCTGGCCGGGCTTGAGCGCGTCCACCCCGGCAGGGAGCACCGACGAGTGGACGAAGACGTCGCCGCCGTCGTCACGGGAGAGAAAGCCGAAGCCCTTCTCACTGTTGAACCACTTGACCTTGCCGGTAGGCACGTCCGTCCTCTGTCCTTGTGCTCGTCGGGGTCCGGGGGCCGTGAACGGCTCCGGACAACAGCGCAGCGGGCCATGTGTGACCCGCCGCCTCAAGGCTAATGGTCAGGGGCCGGGTGACAAGACGTTCCCCGGTCCTTCGTCGTCGGCTGCCTTCGGCCAGGCAACTACCCTGGTGAGGTGACTGTTACTCCTCATTCCGACGAAGCGCGGCCCGGCGACGGACTCGTCAAGGCCGGCGGCGTCGTGTTCATCGCCGGGGCCGTGGCCACGCTGGCGACCATGGCTCCGCTCTTCCTCGACGTCGACCCGTTCCCGCCGTACGCGTGGGCGGTGTGCATGCTGATGGGCGTGGGCTTCGCCATCTCCGCCGCGGGCGTGCTCCGCTCGGCCGCCGCGCAGCGCAGGGCGGCCCGGGCCTCGCAGGCGTAGCCGCGGTCCTCAGACGGGCTGCGCGGCCACGTACCGGGCGAGCCACTGCGGCAGTGCGGTGAGGTCGGGCAGCACCACGTCCGCGCCCGCCTCGCGCAGTTCCTCCTCCGGGCACGGGCCGGTCGGCACCACCACGGACAGCGCGCCGGCCGTGCGGGCGCCGCGTACGTCCCCGACGTGGTCGCCGACGTAGACCTGCGCCCCGTACTCGCGCAGCGCACCGGCCTTGGCCTCCGCCCAGAGCCAGCCGATGACCGCGTCGGCCTCGATCCCGAGGTGCGACAGGTGCAGGCGGGCGTTCGGCTCGTGCTTGGCCGTGACCACGATCGCGCGGCCGCCCAGCGACTGGACGGCCTCGACGGCCTCCCGGGCGCCCGGCATCGCCGGGGTCGGCCCGATGGCATAGGTGGGGTAGATCTCCCGGTAGCGGTCGGCCATGGCCGGGATCTCGGCCTCCGTGAACCAGTGCGCGAGCTCCTCCTCCAGCGGCGGACCCAGCCGGGTGACCGCTTCGTCGGCACCGATGAAGGTTCCCGTCTCGGCGGAGAGGGCCTCGTAGGCGGCCTTGATTCCCGGGCGCGAGTCGATGAGGGTCATGTCGAGGTCGAAGCCGACGGTGAGGTTCATACCGTCCATTGTGCCGAGGCGGCCGCACGGGAGGCCGACCGCGGGCCTGCCTCAGGGCGAACGCGGGCCGAAGACTGTCCCCCGATGGAGCCGGCGACCCGCCGGGTACGGCGGCGGACATGCCCGCCATGTCACGAAGGGGCAAGGAGGGCGGATGCCACCAGGCACCGAGCACGACTTCGAGGCCTTTGCCCGGGCCGGTCAGCGCAAGCTGTACCGCACCGCGTACCTGCTGTGCGGGAACGCCGACGGCGCACGCGATCTGACCCAGACGACGCTCGCGAAGCTGTTCCAGCACTGGCGGCGGGTGTCCGCCGCCGAGTACCCCGACGCGTACGCCAGGACCGTGCTGACCCGCACCTTCCTCGCCGAGCGGCGACGGCGCCTGCGCGACCTGCCGGCCCATACGCGCGCCGATCCGCCGACCCGGCCCGAGCACGCCGACCTGCACGTCACCCTGCTCGCCGCGCCGGCCGAACTCCCGCCGCGGGCCCGGGCCATGGTCGTCCTGCGCTACTGGGAGGACCTGAGCGTCGAGACCGCCGCCGAGCTGCTCCGCTGCAGCGAGGGCACGGTCAAGAGCCAGTGCTCACGCGCC
>NZ_JBSGZP010000742.1:0-3354 GCF_053611065.1 Streptomyces sp. NPDC054840 | reverse complement strand
GCTTCATGCGTCAACCTTCTTGCTCGCGGCGGGGGCGGGGGCAGCGGTGCTCCGCGAGGCGGCTCCGCCGCCGGCTCCGCTGAAGTCGTAGGCCGTCTCGGCGTGCTCGACCTGGTCGATGCCGGCGACCTCGTCGTCCTCGGACACCCGCATCCCGATCGTCTTGTCGAGGAGGAAGGCGAGCAGCGCCGATGCCACCAGAGAGTAGGCGAGGACGGCGAAGACGCCGATGGCCTGCTTGCCGAGCTGTTCCAGACCGCCGCCGTAGAAGAGGCCGGCCACGTCGGACTGGACGCCGCCGGTGGCGAAGAAGCCGACGAGCAGGGAGCCGACGACACCGCCGACGAGGTGGACGCCGATCACGTCGAGGGAGTCGTCGTAGCCGAACTTGTACTTCAGGCCGACGGCCATGGCGCACAGCACACCGGCGATGACGCCGATGGCGATCGCGCCGAGCGGGCTGACCGCGCCGCCGGAGGGGGTGATGGCGACGAGGCCGGCGACCGCGCCGGAGGCCGCGCCGAGGGTGGTGAAGGAGCCGTGGCGCAGCTTCTCGTAGCCGAGCCAGGCGAGCATGGCGGCGGCGGTGGCGACCTGGGTGTTGACGAACATGACCGCGCCGACGCCGTCGTCGTTGCCGAGCCAGGAGCCCGCGTTGAAGCCGAACCAGCCGAACCACAGGAGACCGGCGCCGAGCATCACGAGCGGGAGGCTGTGCGGGCGCATCGGGTCCTTCTTGAAGCCGACGCGCTTGCCGATGACCAGGATCACGCCGAGGGCGGCGGCGCCCGCGTTGATGTGGACGGCGGTGCCGCCCGCGAAGTCGATGACGCCGAGCTCGAAGAGCCAGCCGCCGGCGCCCCAGACCCAGTGGGCGACGGGGAAGTAGACGACGGTGACCCACAGGCCGGTGAACAGGACCCAGGCGCCGAACTTCACGCGGTCGGCCAGCGCACCGCTGATCAGGGCGGGGGTGATGACGGCGAACATCAGCTGGAAGACGGCGAAGACGTAGACCGGGATGGTGTAGCCGTCCCACAGCTCGGTGATCCCGATGCCGCTGAGGCCTACGTAGTCGGAGTTCCAGCCGATCAGGGAGCCTGAGTCGGTGCCGAAGGCGAGGCTGAAGCCGTAGAGGACCCACAGGATCGTGACGATCCCGAGGCTGATGAAGCTCATCATCAGCATGTTGAGGCTGCTCTTGACGCGGACCATGCCTCCGTAGAAGAAGGCGAGTCCCGGGGTCATCAGCATGACCAGGGCGGAGCAGATGAGCATGAACCCGGTGTTCGCGGCAGACAGCGTCGGGGCGTCTGCCGCGAGGGTCGTGATGGCTGATGCCATCGGCGTCTCCTCGTCGTCGGTACGTTCGCGTGCGGGCGATCGTGAAAACCTGAGCGGCGTAAAAAGGGGTGTCCGGCCGGGCTGGGGAGGCTGGCCGGTTAATGACCCTGAGATTCGCGCAGGCCGGTTTCCGGCGGCGCCGCTCGGTGTTTCGCGCCGATGACGAAGGCATCCGTGGTGTTACGACGTCGTGAACGCGGCAGCCGTCGATCGAGGAACCATGACGGCGAGCAACCACCTCCGCGAGAGCGGCGGCGGTTCAGCCGCGAAGAACGGAAACCGGCCGCGGCAGTGACCCGGATGTCCTGGCTGGGGGAGCCTGATCGGGCTTCACGGGGTGACTGCCACGGCCGGGGCCTCGGGGGCGGCCGCGTGGGCCGTCAGACGGCCTCCGCGGCTTCGGGGAGCCGGGAGGCGAGGTGGTCGGTGAGCCGCACCACTTCGGCGACGTCGCCGTACTCACGGGCGGCGGTGTCGACGGTCTTGCGCAGGCGGGTGTTCACCCGTTCGGACCGCACCTTTCCCGCCACGTCGAGGGCCCGGTCGACGAGGGCCGCGGCCTGCTCGGGCTCGCGCTGGAGCAGGTGCACGGTGGCCATGCCGATGAGATTGAGGGCGTAGGAGCGCTGGTGCTCCTCATCCTTCTCGAAGAGCTCGACGGCCCGTTCCATGACGGGCTCGGCGAGGGAGGCGTACATGGGGCTGCGCCCGGCCACGTAGGCCAGGTCCCGGTACGAGTGGGAGTTCTCGCCGTTCAGCTCGGCCTCGGAGAAGAAGCGGATCCAGTCGGGTTCGGGCTCGCCCGCGAAGCCGACGTCGGAGAAGGTGTCCTCGGCCATCCGGACGGCCCGCTTGCAGCGGCTGGGCTGGCCCATGTTGGCGTACGCGCGGGCCTCCATCGCATACAGCATGGCCTGCGTGCGCGGGCCGGCGCAGTCACGGCTGCCGTACTGCGCGAGGTGGACGAGTTCCAGCGCGTCCTCGGGACGCCCCAGATGGATCATCTGGCGGCTCATGCCCGAGAGGATGTACGAGCCGAGGGGCTTGTCGCCGGCCTCCTTGGCGGCGTGCAGCGCGAGCACGAAGTATTTCTGCGCGGTGGGGTGCAAGCCGATGTCGTAGCTCATCCAGCCGGCCAGTTCGGCCAGTTCGGCGGCGACCTTGAAGAGCCGCTTCATGACCGGGGCCGGGTGGTTCTCCTGGAGCAGGTCGGTGACCTCGTGGAGCTGGCCCACGACGGCCTTGCGGCGCAGTCCGCCGCCGCACTGGGCGTCCCACTGGCGGAACATGACGGTGGTGGCGTCGAGGAGGTCGAGTTCCGGTTCGGAGAGACGGGGCGGGCGGTGACCGCCGAGCGCCCCCGTCGGGCCCGCCCCGCGCGGTCCCGGGTCGGCGACCGGGGCCGGGACGAGCCAGCGCTGCATGGGCTCGATGAGGGCGGGGCCGGCGGAGAGGGCGAGCGACGTCCCGAGGAAGCCGCGGCGCGCCAGCATCAGGTCGCTGCGGGAGAACTCGCCGAGGAGTTCGACGGTCTGCGGGCCGGCCCAGGGCAGGTCGACCCCGGAGACGGAGGGGGTCTGGTGGGCGGTGCGCAGGCCGAGCTGCTCGATCGCGACGACGGATCCGAAGCGCTCGGAGAACAGCTCGGACAGGATGCGCGGGACGGGCTCGCGGGGCTGTTCACCGTCGAGCCAGCGGCGCACCCGTGAGGTGTCCGTGCTGATGTGGTGGGCACCCATCTGGCGCGCCCGGCGGTTGACCTGCCGGGCGAGTTCACCCTTGGACCAACCGCTGCGGACGAACCACGAGGTCAGCTGGTCATTGCGCGCAGCAGCATCCTCGCTCGTTCCGCTTGCGCCGTTGCCGCTCACTGGAACGCCCCCATCCGCTCAGCATCTTCCACACGAAACCTTGGCCGGGGCGCCGTGCGCCTCCAGGGACCTTCACAAGTCCTTCACATATTGCCTCCGGCATACCCACGGATGGGCAGCCTTCGGTTTCGTGTACCGA
>NZ_JBSGZP010000741.1:0-3363 GCF_053611065.1 Streptomyces sp. NPDC054840 | reverse complement strand
GGTCCGGGCGGAGCCCGGTGTCCGGCACGCCCGGAGCGGGCCCGGCGTTCGAGGGGCGGGGCGGAACCCCGGTCAGTTCAGCAGGGCGCGGGCCGAGAGGGCCTCCGCACGGATCCGGGCCGCCGCGTCGGCGTCCACCGCGGACACCACCCCGGCGTACGCGTCGAGCTCGGCCGCCCCCTCCCGGAAGGCCCCCCGCTCCACCAGCAGCCGCGCCCGCTCGTACCGCAGCGCCGCCGGATGCGACGGCAGCAGCAGCGACAGCTCCACCGCCCACAGGGCCACCCCCGACTGCTCCGGGCGGGCCGAGGCCCAGGCCCGGATGTTGGCGAGGATCCGCCGCACGATGTCCAGCGTCCGGGCAGGCTCGCGCGGCCCCGACGCCAGCTCGGCCGGCCCGGTGCCCAGGGACGCGCCGCCCGCGAACGGGTCCACCACCACGCCCTCCTCCGGGTCCCCGAAGCCCACCACGAAGTGCCCCGGCAGCCCCAGCCCGTACACCGGCGCCCCGGCCCGGCGGGCGACCTCCAGCCACACCACCGACAGCAGGATCGGCAGCCCGCGCCGCCGCCTCAGCACCTCGTGCAGCAGCGAGGACGACAGCCGGTCGTAGTCCGCCGGGGTGCCGTGGAACCCGAGGCGCCCGCCCAGCAGTTCCGTCACCGCGTTCGCCCACGCCCGCCCGCCGCGCAGCCCGTACGGCAGCAGCCCGGCCAGCCGGTCCAGCTCCATCTGGGCCCGGTCCATGGCGGGTTCGTCCAGCTCCGGGTCTCCCTCGGTGGCCAGCAGCAGGCACAGCAGCGCCAGGTCGGGCCGCTCCGCCCGGGCCTCGGCCGCGAACTGCTCCCGCCAGGCCGCCGCACTCACGAGGCCGCCCGGTAGTGGTGGTACGTGTGGTGCCTCGCGAAGCCCAGCGCGTCGTACAGGGCCAGCGCTCCCGGATTGTCCGTCTCGACCTGCAGCCACGCCGCCGACGCGCCCTCCTCCAGCGCCCGCCGGGCCAGCGCGGCCATCACCGCCGTCGCCAGGCCCTCCCGCCGGTGCGCGGGATCCACCGTCACCGCCGCGAAGCCGGCCCACCGCCCGTCCACCACGCACCGCCCGATCGCCCGGCCCCCGGACAGCGCCGCGAACCACACCGACGGCCCTTCCACCAGCATCCGCCGGGCCAGGTCCGGGTCCCGCACCTTCCCGTAGCGCCCGAGCCACTCCTCGTCGGGGACCCGCGTCAGACGCACGGCCCCGGCCGCGGGCGCGTCCACGTCGCCCACAGGGGCCAGCGCCCCGATCCGTACCTCCGCCGACACCTCCGACGCCCAGCCGCGCCGCTCCAGCTCCGCGCCGAGCATCTCCTGGGTGCCGGCGGCCCCGGTCGCGACCTGTACATACGCCGGCAGCGACCGCCGCGCGTACCAGGACGTCACTCGCGCGAGTGCATCCTCCAGCGGTATCCCGGGGTCGCCGAGCGGCAGCACGGAATTGGCCCGCCGGGTGAATCCGGCGGCCGCCCGCAGCGTCCAGTCGCCCAGCCGCTCGCTCTCCAGTGGCTGCCAGGCCCGCGCGGCGACCCGCGCGAGCTCCTCGAAGGAGGCCGCGGGGCCCCGCCGCCGGGCCGGCGCCGGGGGCACGATCTTGCCCGCCACCAGCGAGGATTCCGCGATACGGACCGATTGCCCGTCCTTCTTTGTGATCAGCAGCACACCCTGGTCCCAGGATGTGAGAACCCCGACCGTGTCCGTGAACTCGGGTGATCCGCTCACTACAGCCTCCACCCGTCGTACAGAGACTCGTTTACCCACGTCAGCCGGGGTAATACGGACCTCCAGCAGTCCACCGGCAGTGATTTCCACAGCTCTGTCCGCCCCTCCTGTTCGGATCGTGCCCGGGAACGGAGATACTAGGTGCGGGCATCGACGACGCCGCGCTCCCGCGCGATATGGAAAGCCCTACCGAGGAGGAACGAGAGCGTGACCTACGTCATCGCGGAGCCTTGTGTCGACGTCAAGGACAAGGCATGCATCGAAGAGTGCCCCGTCGACTGCATCTACGAGGGCCAGCGGTCCTTGTACATCCACCCGGACGAGTGCGTCGACTGTGGTGCGTGTGAGCCGGTCTGCCCGGTCGAGGCCATCTTCTACGAGGACGACACTCCGGAGGAGTGGAAGGACTACTACAAGGCGAACGTCGAGTTCTTCGACGAGCTCGGTTCGCCCGGTGGTGCCTCCAAGCTCGGCCTGATCGAGCGCGATCACCCCTTCGTCGCGGCGCTGCCCGCCGGTATCAACGGCGAGCACTGACCTTTCAGGCAGACGCGCCCCTCGGTCCCGTACGGCCTTCCCGCCGCACGGGACCGACGTGTTTTCCGACCCGCACACACCAGCACTCAGAGAGAGCAGAGACCACCGTGGCCGCAGTATCCGACCGTCTTCCCGCCTTCCCCTGGGACAAGCTGGAGCCCTACAAGGCCACGGCGGCGGCCCACGCGGACGGCATCGTCGACCTGTCGGTCGGCACGCCCGTGGACCCGGTCCCGCAGCTGATCCGGCGCGCGCTGATCGAGGCCGCCGACTCCCCGGGCTATCCGACCGTGTGGGGAACCGTCGCCCTGCGCGACGCGATCACGGGCTGGGTGCGCGGCCGGCTCGGCGCGAGCGCCGCCGGACACCGCAACGTCCTGCCGGTCGTCGGCTCCAAGGAGCTGGTGGCCTGGCTGCCGACCCAGCTCGGCCTGGGCGCCGGGGACAAGGTCGCCTACCCCCGGCTCGCCTACCCCACGTACGAGGTCGGCGCGCGACTGTGCGGCGCGGAGGCCGTCGTCTACGACGACCCGACCGAGCTCGACCCGGCCGGCGTCAAGCTGCTGTGGCTCAACTCCCCCTCCAACCCCACCGGCAAGGTCCTCGCCAAGGAGGACCTCGTCCGGATCGTGGCCTGGGCGCGCGAGCACGGGATCCTGCTCTTCAGCGACGAGTGCTACCTGGAGCTGGGCTGGGAGGCCGAGCCCGTCTCCGTCCTCCACGACGACGTCTGCGGCGGCTCGTACGAGGGCATCGTCGCCGTCCACTCCCTCTCCAAGCGATCCAACCTGGCGGGCTACCGGGCGGCCTTCGTCGCCGGCGACGCGGACGTGCTCGGCGAGCTGCTGGAGATCCGCAAGCACGGCGGCATGATGACCCCCGCCCCGGTGCAGGCCGCCACGGTCGCCGCGCTCGGCGACGACACCCACGTCGAGGAGCAGCGCGAGCGCTACGCGGCCCGCCGCGCGGCGCTGCGTACGGCCCTGGAGGCGCACGGCTTCCGCGTCGAGCACAGCGAGGCGAGCCTGTACCTGTGGGTGACCCGCGACGAGCCCTGCTGGGACAC
>NZ_JBSGZP010000740.1:0-3385 GCF_053611065.1 Streptomyces sp. NPDC054840 | reverse complement strand
CCACGACGGTGGTGATCGGGCGGAGCGCCGGGGGGACGTCCAGAGCAGGAGGAGTTCCGTCGGGGCCGGGACGGTCGTGTACGAGAACGATGCGCTCCGGGCCGCGCCCGGAGGCCGTCGCGGCCGCCACGGCGTCCAGGCAGGCCCTGAGGCTGGGCCGGCCGAGGGTGGGCACGACGATCGCGTACGGAGGCGGGGTCACGGACGCCTGGAGCATGGCGGTCAGCCTTCCTCGGCGGTACGGAAGATGCCGTCCCGGCGCACGGCGTAGGGCCCGATGGCCAGCAGGTCCACCGGCGACGAGCCGAAGCACTCCAGGGCGTCCCGGGGGTCGTCGACCATCGGCCGGCCGGCGGTGTTCAGGCTGGTGTTGACGACGACCGGCAGTCCGGTGCGCCGTTCGAACTCGGTGAGCATGCGCGCCACCAGGGGCTCACGCTGCGGATCCACGGTCTGGATGCGGGCCGTGCCGTCGACGTGGACCACGGCCGGGATGCGCTCGCGCCAGCCGGCGGCCACGTCGTGCACGAAGAGCATGTACGGGCTGGGCAGCGGTCCGTCGAAGATCTCGGACGCCCGGTCGGCGATCACCATCGGGGCGACGGGTCGGAACTGTTCACGGCCCTTGACGTCGTTGAGACGTTCCAGGTTCCCCGCGTGCCCGGGGTGGGCCAGCAGCGAACGGTGCCCCAGCGCCCGCGGTCCGAACTCCGAACGGCCTTGGAACCAGGCCACGATGGCGTTGTCGGCGAGCGCCTGCGCGACGGTGGCCGCGATGTCCGGGGGCCGCTCGAAGGGGACTCCCGCCGTCTTGAGCCAGGCACCGAGTTCAGCGTCCGACCAGTCGCGGCCCAGATCCGCTCCGGCCATGGGCTCCGGGGTGTCCCCCGCCCCGGCGGCGAGGAGCAGCGCGGAACCGAGCGCCGTTCCCGCGTCTCCGGCGGCGGGCTGGACCCACACGCGGGAGAACGGACCCTCCCGTGCGATGCGGGAGTTGGCCACGCAGTTCAGCGCGACGCCCCCGGCGAGGGTGAGCACGTCGTCGTGGGTGCGGCCGTGGAGCCAGCGGACCAGGTCGAGCAGTGTTTCTTCCAACACGGCCTGCGCACTGGCGGCGACATCGGCGTGGGTCCCGGTCCACGGCTCGTCCGCGCCCCGGGGTGCGCAGAACTCGTTCCAGGGGACGCCGGTGGCGTGGAAGCCGCCGTCGCCCGTGGGGTACACGTAGCGGCGCAGCTCGTCCAGCATCCGCGGGCTTCCGTGGGAGGCGAGTGCCATCACCTTGAACTCGTCGGATGACCTCAGGAATCCGAGGTGTGCGGTGAGTTCCTCGTAGACGAGTCCGAGCGAGTGCGGGAGGTCCTGCGCGTACAGCGGCTCCAGTCTGTCGCCCGTCCGGCGGGCCGCCAGGTGCGAAGCACGTTCGCCGCGTCCGTCGAGGACCAGGACGGAACTGCGGTCCGCGCCGTCGGCCGCGAACGCGCCCGACGCGGCATGCGCCATGTGGTGCGGAACGAAGCGCACGAGGCCGGGGTCGAGGCCGGGCAGGGCGGCCGACAGGAACCCCGGGGCCTCGCGCGCGTACGTCTGGCGGAGGTGGTCCCACGGGTCGTCCAGCCCCATGGCGTCGGCCGGCCGCGCCAGAGCGGGGTCGTAGGAGTACGCCACGGCGTCGAGGTCCTGCGGACGCAGACCGGCACGCTTCAGGCACCAGGCCGCGGCCTGTTCGGGCAGTTCCCACGCGGAGAAGGGCACCGGCCGCTTGCCGTGCTTGCGGCGGGAGAACCGCTCCTCCTCGGCGGCGGCCACCGTGCGGCCGTCGATGACGAGTGCGGCGGAAGGGTCGTGGAAGAGCGCGTTGATTCCGAGAATGCGCATCGCGGAAGAGACCTTTCGGCTGGGTGTGCCGGGCGGGCCGCGCAGGGGGCCGCAGCCGCGGCGAACGTACGGCGAGCCCGAAGGGGTCAGTCGTCGCAGTGCGCGCGGAACCAGGCGATGGTGCGGCGCAGCCCTTCCTCGGCCGCCACACGCGGCTCCCACTGGAGCTTGCCCCGCGCCAGCGTGATGTCGGGGCAGCGCACGGTCGGGTCGTCGGTGGGCCGCTCGATGAAGGTGATCTCCGAGGAGGAACCGGTCAGTTCGACGATCCACCGGGCGAGCTCCAGCATGGTGAGCTCGTCGGGGTTGCCGAGGTTCACGGGGCCCCGCATCCCGTGGTCGGCCGCCGCGAGGATACCGGCGACGGTGTCCTCGACGTAGCACAGCGAACGGGTCTGCAGGCCGTCGCCGGTGACGGTCAAGGGCGCACCCGCGAGCGCCTGGCGGATGAACGTGGGAACGGCGCGACCGTCATAGCCCCGCATGCGGGGACCATAGGTGTTGAACAGCCGCACGATGCAGGCGTCCGTACCGAGGGCCGAGGCGTGAGCGGTGGTCAGCGCCTCGCCGAAGCGTTTGGCCTCGTCGTAGACGCTGCGAGGGCCGACGGGGTTGACGTGTCCCCAGTACCGCTCGTTCTGGGGGTGTTCCTGCGGATCGCCATAGACCTCCGAGGTGGAGGCGAGGACGAAGCGGGCCCCGCTGCGGTGTGCCAGTTCCAGGGCATTTCGCGTGCCGAGACTGCCGGCCTCCAACGTGTGGAGGGGCAGGCGGAGGTAGTCGGCGGGGGAAGCGGGCGAGGCCAGGTGCAGAACGAGGTCCGGGTCCCTTCGTACGCTGAAGGGCCGCGAGACGTTCGTCTCCTGCAGGGTGAATCCGGGACGGTCGACCAGTTCCGAGATGTTCTCGGGCCGCCCTGTGCTGAAGTCGTCGACACAGGTGACGGCGGTCCCTGCGGCCAGCAGGGCGGAGCACAGATGCGAGCCGACGAAGCCCCCGCCGCCGGTGACGACGGCGTGCTCCCAGCGCGGCGCATGCGATGAGCCCATGGTGATCTCCTCGGGCGACAGGGACGGCGAAGGACGCAGAAACCGGGAAGAGCCGATATCCGGGCCCGCCAGGTCGGGTGGACCCCTGCGAGTACGGCCTTCAGCCTGCCGCAGCCCCGGCAGAGCGGCATGTGGGAAGCGGCAGTCGGGTGAGGTCATGGCAGGGCCGCGGCCGTCGTCGCCGACACGTTCCTGTCGCGAAGCCTGTGGGGAAGCCGGTAGTGAAGCCCGTAGCGAGGCCGGTCGCACGTGCCGAGGCGCGGCAGCACACCGGCCGGGCACCGGTGCTCCGGGACCCGTGCTGCCGGTGGCCCGTGCTCAGGCGAGGACGACGCAGGCGGCGGCCGGGACGTCCAGCCTGCCGGCCAGGTGGAGCCGCCCGCTCTCGGGATCGGTTTCGAACCAGGTGACGTCACCGGACCACTCGTTGGACACGTACAGATGGCGCGCCGACGGGC
>NZ_JBSGZP010000739.1:0-3405 GCF_053611065.1 Streptomyces sp. NPDC054840 | reverse complement strand
TTCGGTACCACGAGGTACTCGGTGAACTCGGGGGCGTCGGCGGTGAGGACCTTGACCGCGCCGTGCTCGGCGAGCACGGCGGCGGTGGCGTCGGCACCGGCGCCCAGGGCGACGGCGACGGGCTCGCCGATGCGGCGGGCCAGCGTCAGCAGCTCGAGGGTGGGCTTGCGGACGGCGCCGTCCACGTGGTCGACGTAGACGAGAACTTCAGCCATGGGACTGCTCTCCTGCGATTGCGAAGTGTCTGGGGGCTAAGAGGGGTGGCCGAGGTTCTTAGATGAACTTCTGGCCGGCCAGGAACTCGGCCAGCTGCTTGCCGCCCTCGCCCTCGTCCTTGACGATCGTGCCGGCGGTGCGGGCCGGGCGCTGCGCCGCGGAGTCGACCGCGGTCCAGGAGCCCTCGAGGCCGACCTCGTCGGACTCCAGGTCCAGGTCGGACAGGTCCCAGGACTCGACCGGCTTCTTCTTGGCGGCCATGATGCCCTTGAAGGACGGGTAGCGGGCCTCGCCCGACTGGTCCGTCACCGAGACGAGCGCGGGGAGGGAGGCCTCCAGCTGCTCGCTCGCGGTGTCGCCGTCACGGCGGCCGGTCACGGTGCCGTCCTCGACCTTGACCTCGGAGAGCAGGGTGACCTGCGGGACGCCCAGGCGCTCGGCCAGGATCGCCGGCAGCACACCCATGGTGCCGTCGGTCGACGCCATGCCGGTGATGACCAGGTCGTAGCCGGCCTTCTCGATCGCCTTGGCGAGCACCAGCGAGGTGCCCATGACGTCGCTGCCGTGCAGGTCGTCGTCCTCGACGTGGATGGCCTTGTCGGCGCCCATCGAGAGCGCCTTGCGCAGCGCGTCCTTGGCGTCCTCGGGGCCCACCGTCAGGACGGTGATCTCGGCATCGTCGGCCTCGTCGGCGATCTGCAGCGCCTGCTCGACGGCGTACTCGTCGAGCTCCGACAGCAGGCCGTCGACGTCGTCACGGTTGACGGTCAAGTCCTCGGTGAACTGCCGGTCGCCCGTGGCGTCGGGCACGTACTTCACACAGACAACGATCCTCAGGCTCACGCCGGCTCTCCTACCGCATCGTCTTTTCTGGTACCGCCTTATGCAGGCAGCATAGGCGCCTTGTCGGGCGGATCCCGGTCGGGGCGGCCCGCGCTCCGAAGGGAATGTTACTCGTCAGTACACAGTGGGTCCGGCCAAGCCGCAAGGCTGCTGAGCTGTGATCTGCCCAACGCCGCCCGGCCCTCCCAAGCAGGGACGATTCAGTCGCGCAACGCGTTGAAGCGCCCCTGGTGGTACAGCAGGGGACGGCCTTCCCCGGCCGGATCCCCGACGACGGCCTCAGCGATGATCACACGATGTTCGCCGGCGGGCACACGGGCCACCACCCGGCAGACCAGCCACGCCAGTACGCCGTCCAGCACCGGCACCCCGTGCGGGCCCGCGGCCCAGCCGGTCGGCGGACCGAAGCGGTCGGCTCCGCTGCGGGCGAACAGCCCCGCCAGCTCCCGTTGGTGCTCGCCGAGTATGTGGACGCCGAGGTACTCGCTGTCGCGCACCGCGGGCCAGGTGGAGGCTCCGGTGCCGATCGTGAAGGACAGCAGCGGCGGATCGGCGGAGACGGAGTTGAGCGAGGTGGCGGTGAATCCGACCGGGCGGCCGCCGTCCTGGGCGGTGATGACGGCGACGCCGGCGGCGTGCTGCCGGAAGACCGACCGCAGCAGGTCGGGCGAACCGGGGCGGGATGCGCCGGGGGCCGGGGCGGAGCCGGAACGGGGGGAACGGGGGGACGGAGCCGTGGGGACCGTCGGGACTGTCGAAGCAGTCATCAGGGTTCTGCCTTCTGCCGCGGGACACGCGGGCGCTGTCGGGGATCGGAGGCCGGGGTGCTCAGTGGGCCCGACAGCGCGCGCTCGCGTGGCGGACGAGGTCCACATGGGCCCGTCCGTAGAGCAGGAGTTCATACCGCATACCGCCAGCCTGGCGATCTCCCGTGGACACAGTCAAGCGAGATCGGGCAGATGTCAGGCGCGTCACGCTGTGTGCGGGCGCGCGCACCTGCGCCCCCGGCCCCTCGGCACCGGGCCGCCGGCGGCGAGGCCCCGTGTCATACGGCGGCCCCCAGGGCGGCGATCACATCCACCTTGCGCGGCATCCCCGCCGCCCGCCGCACGATCCGGCCCGCCGAGTCCACGACCAGTACGGTCGGGGTCTTCTCGATCCCGAGGGCCCGCACCAGGTCGAGCCGCTCCTCGGCGTCGATCTCGATGTGCGCCACCCCGTCCACCATCGCGGCGACCTCGGCGAGGATCCGCCGTGTGGCCCGGCAGGGCTGGCAGAAGGCGCTGGAGAACTGCACCAGCGTGGCGCGCTCCCCCGGTTCCGCGCCCAGTTCGGCTGCGCCCAGCCGGGTCCGCGCCTCTTCCTGCCCGAGCACCCGCGCTCCCGTCGCCGTCATCGTGTGGGTACGTCATCTTCGTACGCTCATCCGTGGAACGGAGCACGCCGGGGGCCCGCGACATTCCCGGCGTGATGAGAATCTCCCCGGGTAGGGTCTTCTGGACTGGCCAGCGCGCCGCGTATGGGGCACGATCCCCATGGTCGCGTACCTACGCTTCCGTAACTTCCGGCCGGGAGCACCTCCCCAGGCAGAAAGCGGGGTCTCCCCACCATGGCTGAGCTCGTCTACCCTCCCGTGATCGGCGCCGCGCACGG
Source organism: Streptomyces sp. NPDC054840 (assembly GCF_053611065.1). Classification (NCBI taxonomy): domain Bacteria; kingdom Bacillati; phylum Actinomycetota; class Actinomycetes; order Kitasatosporales; family Streptomycetaceae; genus Streptomyces; species Streptomyces sp. NPDC054840. The sequence goes on along the minus strand of NZ_JBSGZP010000739.1, from coordinate 693 downwards.
ACTCTTCCGCGCGCTGGACATCCGTATCGACATGGCGGGCACCGAGAACATCCCCCGCAAGGGCGGTGCGGTCCTGGTGTCGAACCACATCGGATACCTCGACTTCATCTTCGCCGGCCTGACGGCGCGACCGCAGAAGCGCCTGGTCCGTTTCATGGCCAAGGAGTCGGTGTTCCGGCACAAGGTGTCCGGTCCGCTGATGCGCGCGATGAAGCACATCCCCGTCGACCGCAAGCAGGGTGAGGCCGCCTACCAGCACGCCCTGGACTCGCTGCGGGCCGGCGAGATCATCGGCGTCTTCCCCGAGGCGACGATCTCCCAGTCCTTCACGCTCAAGAGCTTCAAGTCGGGGGCAGCGCGCATGGCGCAGGAGGCCGGGGTCCCGCTGATCCCGGTGGCACTGTGGGGCACCCAGCGGCTGTGGACCAAGGGCCGCCCGAAGAACCTCAAGCGCAGCCACATCCCCGTGACGATGCGCGTGGGCGAGCCCGTGGAGGCCCCCGCCGACCAGTACGCCGGTGCCATCACCCGGCGGCTGCGCGAGCGCGTGCAGGAGCTGCTGGACGCCGCGCAGCGCGCCTACCCGGACAAGCCGAAGGGCGCCGACGACTCGTGGTGGCTCCCGGCCCACCTGGGCGGCACCGCGCCGACGGCGGCCGAGGTCCGCGAGGCCGGCTGACCCCTCCACTCAAA
>NZ_JBSGZP010000738.1:0-3439 GCF_053611065.1 Streptomyces sp. NPDC054840 | reverse complement strand
GGGTCACGCCGTACCCGGCCCTGCCGTCGGCCCTCGTCGCGGAGCCGGTCGCCGACCCGGTGGCGGAGGTTCCGCCCGCGCCCTGGGCCACACGGCAGGACACTCCCGGCGAGGGAACGCCCGCACTGCCGCCCGCCGAGCAGCCCGCGGCGATGTCGGCGCCGGCGCCGGTCAGCCCCGCGGACGCGCCCCCGGCCGTCGCGGAGACCCCGTTCGAGGGACCCCTCGGCGAACTGCCGTCGCCGCCGCCCGCGTTCGGGACCCCGGACGCCTACCCGTTCCCGCCGTCGGCGCCCACGCCGCCGCAGCCCCAGCAGCAGGCGCAGCCCCAGCAGCAGCCGCAGTCCTACGACCCCCGCACCGCCGGTCAGTGGTCCGCCGGGCCCGGGCAGCAGCAGCCCCCGCAGCACCAGCACCAGCCGCAGCCGCACGATCCCCGCTACTCGGCCGGCCAGACCGGCGGCGGAGCGCCCCTCGGCTACACCGCCGCCGTCGAGCTTTCCTCCGATCGCCTGCTGCGCAACAAGCAGAAGCCCAAGAACAACAGCGGCGGCGGCGGCCGGTTCCGCTTCGGCGGCAAGGCGGCCGAGGCGGAGCGCCAGCGCAAGCTGGAGCTGATCCGCACCCCGGTCATGTCCTGCTACCGCATCGCCGTCATCAGCCTCAAGGGCGGCGTCGGCAAGACCACGACCACCACCGCCCTCGGCGCCACCCTCGCCACCGAGCGCCAGGACAAGATCCTGGCCATCGACGCCAACCCGGACGCCGGTACGCTCGGCCGCCGGGTGCGCCGCGAAACCGGTGCCACCATCCGGGACCTGGTCCAGGCAATCCCGTACCTGCACTCGTACATGGACATCCGCCGGTTCACCTCCCAGGCGCCCTCCGGCCTGGAGATCATCGCCAACGATGTGGACCCGGCCGTCTCCACGACCTTCAACGACGAGGACTACCGCCGCGTCATCGAGACGCTGGGCCGCCAGTACCCGATCATCCTCACCGACTCGGGCACCGGCCTCCTCTACTCCGCCATGCGCGGCGTCCTGGATCTGGCCGACCAGCTGATCATCATCTCGACCCCGTCCGTGGACGGCGCCAGCAGCGCCAGCACCACCCTCGACTGGCTCTCCGCGCACGGGTACGCCGACCTCGTCTCGCGCTCCCTCACCGTCATCTCCGGGGTCCGCGAGACCAGCAAGATGATCAAGATCGAGGACATCGTGCAGCACTTCGAGACCCGCTGCCGCGGTGTCGTCGTGGTGCCGTTCGACGAGCACCTCGCGGCCGGTGCCGAGGTCGATCTCGACATGATGCGGCCCAAGACGCGCGAGGCGTACTTCAACCTCTCCGCGCTCGTGGCCGAGGACTTCCTGCGGGCCCAGCAGCAGGCAGCGCAGGGACACTGGGGTGCGCCGCAGCAGCCCCAGGCTCCTCAGCAGCCCTACGCGCAGCAGCCCCCTCAGCAGCCGCAGCCGTACGGCCAGCCCCAGGGCCAGCCCCCATACCAGCAGCCGCCGCAGCCCCAGCCCTACGGCCAGCCGTACCCGCAGCCCGGGCAGCCGTGGCAGCAGCCCCAGGCCCAGCCCCCGCAGCAACAGCCGCCCCAGCCCCAGCAGCCCCCGCGCGACCCGCGCCTCGGCTGACCGGCGGCACAGCGAAGGGCCCGTACCACCCCGGGGGTGGTACGGGCCCTTCCGCTCCGTTCGTCAGCGCTTCAGGTCGTACGTGTCCGTCAGGACCCGCGCCCGCTTCACGTCGTCCGCGATCGCTTCCAGCAGCCCGTCCAGCGACTCGAACTTCGCCATGCCTCGCACGTACGCGAGGAAGTCGACGGCGACGTGCATCCCGTACAGGTCCAGTCCGACGCGGTCGATCGCGTACGCCTCCACGGTCCGCTCGGTCGCGTCGAACTGCACGTTCGTCCCCACCGAGATCGCCGCGGGCATCCGCTCGCCGTCCGCCGTCAGCCAGCCCGCGTAGACCCCGTCCGCCGGGATCGCGGTGTGCGGCTGCGTCTCGACGTTCGCCGTCGGGTAGCCGAGTTCACGCCCGCGCTGCGCACCGCGCACCACCACGCCCTCGACCCGGTGCGGACGCCCCAGAATCTCGGCCGCACCCTCCATGTCGCCCTCCGCGACCAGCCTGCGGGCCAGGGTCGAGGAGAACGGCACCCCGCCGCCCGCCTCGCCCCGCTCGACCAGGTCCACGACGTCCACCACGTAGTCGTACGTGGAACCCAGCTCGCGCAGGAAGTCGACGTTCCCGGCGGCCCGGTGGCCGAAGCGGAAGTTCGGGCCCTCGATGACGGCACGCGCGTGCAGTTTGTCGACGAGGACCTTCACGATGAAGTCGGCCGGGGACAGCTGGGAGAACTCCGCCGTGAACGGCAGGATCAGCAGCGCGTCCACGCCCAGTCCGGCCATCAGTTCGGCGCGCCGGTCGTACGGGGCCAGGATCGGCGGGTGGCTGCCGGGGCGGACCACCTCGCTCGGGTGCGGGTCGAAGGTGACGACCACGGAGGGGACGCCGAGCTCACGCGCCGTGGCCACCGCCCGCCCGATGATCAGCTGATGTCCCCGGTGTACGCCGTCGTAGGAGCCGATGGTGACGACGCTGCGTCCCCAGTCCTGGGGGATGTCCTCCAAGCCACGCCAGCGCTGCACTGTGACCGCTCCTCGCCCGAACCCGTTTAGTCCTTGAACTGATTGCCGATTGCAGGTCTAAGACTGCCATGCCCGTGGCCGGTGCCCCGCATCGGCATCTGACTCGATCCGCCACCGTGTCTGTCGTCACGTCACATCCGCCGCCGCCCTGCTCAGGGTCTCCACCCTCCGCCGGGCGCTCGGCCCGATCAGCGCCGCGGCCTCCGCTCCCGCCGCCGCCTGCCAGAGTCGCCGCAGCAGGTCGAGGCGGTCGGGCTCGGGCAGCCGGAGCCGGATCCAGAACCAGCTGCCGAACTCCCCCGGGCCGGGCCGGGCCACGTGATCGGCGAGGGCGTGGAGGACGGGCAGGTGAGCCCGGGCGTCGGGGGCCCGGAGGAGGGTTTCCCGCAGCAGCCGGGCGGCCCACCAGACGCTGTCCGGGGTGGCCCGCTCCGGTCCCTCGGCGAAGCGGTCGAGCCGGTGCACCAGGCCGGTGAGCTCGCCGCGCAGCCGGTCGGGGGCGAGCCTGCACAAGGCTTCCAGCAGGCGGTGGCCGGCGCGGGCGACCTGCGGCTCCCGCCGGGGCGGCGGAGTCCTCGGCGGGGCCGGTTCCGCCAAGGCCTGGGGCGGGCTGGTTGCGCCGGGCGTCGGGGGCCGGTGGGGGCTGGCTGCGCCGGGCGTCGGGCGGGGTTCCGCCGGGGCCGGTCGCGCGCCGGGGCGTCTCCTCGGGCGCCGAACGTGGCGAGGGGTCGGAAGGCGCGGCGGCAGGGCGTTCGGCGCCCTGCGGGGATCGCCCC
>NZ_JBSGZP010000737.1:0-3440 GCF_053611065.1 Streptomyces sp. NPDC054840 | reverse complement strand
GCGTCGGTCAGCGCGCGTCGGTCAGCGCGCGCCGCGCAGCTGCGCGCCCAGCACCGCCGGTGCCTCGGCCAGCGAGGGCCCGTACCAGGTCAGGTGCCGGCCGCTGAGCAGGGCGGCGGGCAGGTCCGGGAACACCTCCGGGCCGTCCTCGCGCGTGAAGCGGTACGGCTCGTCCGGGAGGACCACCAGGTCGCAGCCGGCCGCCGCGAGTTCCGCCGCCGGGATCCGCGGATACCGCTCCGCGTGCCCGGCGTAGACGTTGCGCACACCGAGCCGGGCCAGCAGGTCCCCGGCGAAGGTGTCCCGGCCCAGCACCATCCACGGCCGCCGCCAGATCGGCACGAAGGCGGTGAGCGGGTCGGCCGGTTCCACGCGGGCCCACGCGCGCTCCGCGTCCGCCAGCCACCCCGGCCTCGCCAGTCCCAGCGCCCCCACGAGCACCCGGTCCAGCTCCCGCAGCGCCTGCGGCAGCTCCCGTACCTCGGTGACCAGCACCTCGACCCCGGCCGCGCGGAGCGCGTCCAGGTCGGGGGCCCGGTTCTCCTCCTCGTTGGCGATCACCAGGTCCGGCCGGAGCTCCGTGATCCGCCGTACGTCGGGGTTCTTCGTCCCCCCGATGCGCACCGCCTCGCCGAGGTCCGTGGGGTGCGTGCACCAGTCGGTGACGCCGACCAGCAGCCGCGGCGCGCTCACGGCCACCGCCTCGGTCAGCGAGGGGACGAGCGAGACGACCCGCCGCACGCCGCTCAGTGTCCCGGCGACGGGGGCTCGGAGGTCGCGTGGATGTGCTCGCCCACCGCGACGACCAGGATCCGGGTGTCCTCGGTGACCGCCCGCCAGCGGTGGCGCACACCGCCGGACAGGAACAGGGCGTCCCCGCTCTCCAGCCGGTACGCCCGCCCTTCCGCTTCGACCTGACAGGCGCCCGCGACCACGTACATCAGTTCGTCGTTGCGGTGCTGGTACTCACGTCCGGCGTCCTGATCCCCGGTGAACTCCATCACGTGCAGCTGGTGGTGTCCGCGCACCAGGGGCCGGACACCCGGGAACGGGGTGAGCTGGGAGGCGTCACCGGCCCGTACGAGGTCCACGGTGCGCGCCGTGTCGGAGGCGGCCAGCAGCTCGACGGCCGTGGTCTCCAGCGCGTCCGCGACCCGCTCCAGGGAGCGCATGCTGGGCCGGGCCCGCTCGTTCTCTATCTGACTCAGGAAGGGCACCGACAGGCCGCTGCGCGCCGACACGGCGGCCAGCGTGAGATGGAGCGCGCGGCGCCGCTTGCGCACGGCCACGCCCACCCGGAGCGGCTCCTTGCCGTCCTTTTCCCTGCTCTTGTCGTCCCTGTCGTTCAGCTTGCCGTCCATGCCATCGGTGCCGTCGCTGCCGTCCCTGGCGTTCATGTCGGGGCTGCCCTCCCCATGTCCGTCGCACATCGGTGTGCTGTAAGCACCTTACGCAGCAACCGCCTCCGGTTTCGCCTGCACGGGTTTTCCCGTACCCGTGCGATCACTGTCCGTCGCGACGCGAGGTGTCCGGGCGCCAGGACATCCCCGGGGTGCGTTGCGGCATCATCGACTCCGTGACGACACGACGCCTGATGCTCCTGGACACCGCCTCCCTCTACTACCGCGCCTACTTCGGTGTGCCGGAGTCGGTGAAGGCCCCCGACGGCACTCCGGTCAACGCCGTGCGCGGGCTGCTCGACTTCATCGGGCGGCTCGTCCAGGACCACCGGCCGGACGATCTGGTGGCGTGCATGGACGCCGACTGGCGGCCGCACTGGCGGGTGGAGCTGATCCCCTCATACAAGGCGCACCGGGTGGCCGAGGAGACCGAGGCCGGCCCCGACGTGGAGGAGACCCCCGACACGCTCGCCCCACAGGTGCCGATCATCGAGGCGGCGCTGGACGCGTTCGGCATCGCCCGGGTCGGGGTCGCCGGGTACGAGGCGGACGACGTGATCGGCACGCTCACCGCCCGCGCGAGCGGCCAGGTGGACATCGTCACCGGCGACCGGGACCTGTACCAGCTGGTGGACGACGCCCGGCAGCGGCGGGTGCTGTACCCGCTCAAGGGCGTGGGCAGCCTGCAGGTGACCGACGAGGCGTGGCTCCGTGACAAGTACGGGGTGGACGGCCCCGGTTACGCGGATCTGGCGCTGCTGCGGGGCGACCCGAGCGACGGCCTGCCGGGCGTCCCCGGCATCGGCGAGAAGACGGCCGCCAGACTCCTGGACGCCTACGGCACCCTGGCCGGGATCATCGCGGCGATCGACGACCCGAAGTCGAAGCTGACCCCGGCCCAGCGCAAGCGGCTCGACGAGTCCCGTCCCTATCTGGCGGTGGCGCCGAAGGTGGTCCAAGTGGCCTCGGACGTACCGCTGCCGGCGTTCGACCCGACCCTTCCCAAGGCCCCCGCGCAGCCCGAACTGGTGGATGCGCTGGCCCATCGGTGGGGTCTGGGTGGCGCAGTCGCTCGCCTGAGCAGTGTGCTGCGCCCATGAGGTGATAACTTAGGTAAGGCTAAGTTTCATGGAGTCAGGGGAGTCACCGTGGCAGAAGGACGCGCCCGCACCGTCGGCACCGCCGTCGTCGTACGCACCGAGCGGCTGTCGCCGCACATGGTGCGGCTCGTGCTGGGTGGTGAGGGCCTCCGGGAGTTCGGCGGGGGCGGGTACACCGACCAGTACGTGAAGCTGCTGTTCGCCCCGGTGGGCGTCAGCTACCCCGCCCCGTGGGACCTGGACCGGATCCGCGCGGACTTCCCCCGGGCGCAGTGGCCGCGCCAGCGCGCGTACACCGTGCGGAACTGGGACCCCGCGCACCTGGAGCTGACCCTCGACTTCGTCGTCCACGGCGACGAGGGCCTGGCCGGCCCCTGGGCGGCGCGGGTGCAGCCGGGCGAACTCGTACGCTTCCTCGGCCCGGGCGGTGCCTACGCCCCGGACCCGGCGGCCGGCTGGCACCTGCTGGTGGGCGACGAGAGCGCCCTGCCGGCGATCGCCGCCGCGATGGAGCGCATGCCGGCGGGCGCGCGGGTCCGCGCCGTCGTGGAGATCGACGGCCCGGCCGACGAGCTGAAGGTCGCCACCCCGGACGGCATCGCGCCGATCTGGCTGCACCGCGGCGACCGCCCGGTGGGCGAGGCGCTGGTGGAGGCCGTCACCTCCATGGAGTTCCCCTCCACGGACGTCCATGCCTTCGTCCACGGTGAGGCCGGCTTCGTCAAGGATCTGCGCCGCCACCTCCGCATGGAGCGCGGCATCCCGCGCGAGCGCCTGTCGATCTCGGGCTACTGGCGCCTGGGCGAGACGGACGAGGGCTGGCGTGCGATCAAGCGTGACTGGAACGCCTCGGTGGAGGCCGAACAGGAACACCGCGCAGCCGCGTAAAAGTTTCCCCCACTCCGGCGGGCCCCGTCCCCGCCGGCGTTCTCCTTCAAGC
>NZ_JBSGZP010000736.1:0-3447 GCF_053611065.1 Streptomyces sp. NPDC054840 | reverse complement strand
CCCGGGGGACGCTCAGGCACGGCTAGCCGCGCGGCCGTCCGCCCCGACCACGGCCGAGCCGTAAAGCGACCCGCACGGCCGTGGTCACGATCTGCGCCGCCTCCGACCACTCCGGCGCCCACACGGACACCGCGGCCTGGACCGCCTCGACGGCGAGCGCCGAAGCCACGCGGCCCGCCAGCCGGCGCTTGCCGGGTCGGCGGCTGCGCGGGGCCGGCTCCCCGGCGGGCCGGGCCTGCTCCCGCCCGGACTCCTCGCCCGTCGACTCCCCACCCATTTCTGACGTCCTCATGCCAGAGATCTCCTTACGCGAAAGTGCGGCTCACACCCCCGACCGGAGGTGAGATCCGCACTTTGGAACAGCAAGGGGTTAGCCCTGCAAGTCCCGAAAATCCCAGGTGAGAGCGCCAGACAGTGAATTTCGCGCAGGCGCCAACCATCGCCCCCTTAGCCCCGCAAGCCCCGACGATGTGACCTGCCACACACCCCGGGTGGCGGTCGGGATGGGATGCGCCGCACTCGCCTGTGAATTCGAACATGAGATCTAATAGGAGTGATGTCGTCCGCATGCTGAGGAGACCGCCATGGCCACCCCCGAAACCCCCGCCAGACCGCAGCCCGTCACCTGGGCTCCTAGCCAGACCAGACCCTGCTCGCGCTGCCACGCCCCCACCTGCCGATACGGGGTGGGAGCGTCGCCCCTGTGCACGTCATGCAAGACCGCCCGTCAGGCCCAGTACGGGGGCTGAACCGTGTCCGTCCTGCCGCCCGACCTGCCTCGGCTGCGGACGCTGGTCACCTACCTGCGCGGCGAGCTCGGCCGGGCCGAGCAGGCCCTTGCCACGGCCGAGGAACGCGAGGCCCTCGCCGCCAACAGGCGTCCGCCGAAGGAACCGCCCGCGTGGCTGGTCGAGCGCGGGATCGGAAGCGGCCGGCCCCCGGCCCGCGTGCACACCGGGGACTGCTGGGACACCGGCAACCGCTGCGCCCCCGCCGACCCTGAGCAGATACGGCGCCTGCTGGCCGACGGCGTGCCCGCGTGCATCCACTGCCGGCCCGACACCGCCCTCGGAGTGCTGGAGTGACCGGACACCGGCAGGGTGAAGGGATGAGCCCTGCCCCGCGTGTAGTCGTCTATCCGCCGGACGCCCAGGGCGGACGCCGCGTCCGCTGCGACGGCGAAATCCTCGGCCGCGCCCTCGACCCCGCCGACCTCCTCGAATTCCTGCGCCGGGCCGGCCTCGACCCCGACACCGTCCGCCTGGACGACCCGCTGCTCATCGAATGGCGCGGCGGCGGACCCTCCGTCTGGAGTCCGGAAACCGACGGGGCGTGAGCGCAGCCGTGCGGGGCGAAGCGTGCCCATGGGTCCTGACCCGGCCTCGGCGAGGCCAGGACCCACGCGGCGGCTAGCGGCGCACGTGGATGGTCACCTGGATCGCGCTGGTACCCAGCGCTCCAGCGCCGATGACGGCCACAGCGGTGGCCGCCTCGGCGTGGCCAGCTGCGGCCAGTACCGCGGTGACCCCGATGGCGGCGAGCGCCGTGGCACCGCTCAGCCACCTGAGCATGGGCGCACGGAGCTGCGGACCTTGGGACCCGGCAGGGCCTGGGGTACGGTCGACTGACGTCATGTGCCTTGTTCTCCTCACAGCAGGACGGGACGCCCGACGTCAGACGCGAGGGAGACCCCGCGAGGCCAGCCCTAGGAAGCAAGGGCCTCGTATCGGTCTCCCTTCGTCATCTCCGAAGGGCTGTGCGGGCGTTGACCACGATACGACCCCGTGTTGACACAATCGGGGCACCGCCTAGTACGGGCGCCGCCCTCGGCGGTGAACTGCGCCCCCAGAGAAGCACTCTCATACCAAAACGCAGTAGATCCGATGCAACACGAAACGCGCAGGTCACAGCGTTGGAGATCGCTACTGCCCCCCGCACACCCCGTGACGGACATCACAGGATGGTGTGCGTCAGGTCGGCGCGCCCAGGGCCGACAACAAACTGTCGAGCTGCCAGGTTTCCGCAGGTCAGAGACCGCCATCGCTAGGCCCGTTGGAACGTCGAGGAAAGCAGGTCGCGATTCGTCGGACGAACCCCGTACATGAACTCGACCTTATTGCCCGCGAAGAGGGGGTTGGAGAACTTGTAGATGCGGGCCCTCGGACAGCAAGCCTCAGGGGCGAGGGATGCCTGTGATGACGTTCGTAAATTTTGTGACCTCTCTGCCGCCCCGCACCTTTTTCGACCATCTCGTCGGGAGACTCGACCCGCTGCCGCCGATCCATCGCCGGCCACAGTTAGCGGAACGCTGACCCATTCCATACGACGAGCAGGTCGCCACCTTCAGAGGTGGCGCCCTGCACCCGCTCCCGCGATCTAACGGTGGATCACCCTCCCCCTGCACGACGTGGAACTCGACGCACAGTTTCGTGCCGTGCTCGAACGCGCGGCCCTTGCCTCCCCATTTCCAGCTGACCATGGACATCTTGGTGAGGGCCACGCTGACGGGGGTGGCGTCCTTCCAACCGGTCAGCTCCGACTGGTAGCCCTTCGGCCTGTACGTGATCAGGCGGGCACGGACGCCTGTCCCGTGCCCGTCCATGTGCGCGCCGACGCCGGTGACGCGCAGGCCCTTCCCCCCCAACACACAGCCCACGCGGCCGTCACTGGCCTTCGCATCGGCGTGGGCGGGCGCCACCGCGAACATAAGGGCGGCCGCAGTCACGGCGTAGATCATCCTTCGCATGCACAACTCAACCGGGGAGACGGCCTACTGGTCACCCAGCCCCCCAGGACACCGAGTGCGGGTGGCCTGGCAGCACGCGAGGGATCACCTAGCTCGGCCAGGGGATCCCTGCCTGATCGCAAATGCTGGATCCACTTGGCGCGGCAGTGTGGCCGCGATCAGTTCTGCTGAATCACTGGCAGCGAGAGTGGACACAAGCTGCTTGCAGTGCTTAATATCGGAGCGGAAGTCAGCGAAATGGTCCTTGGGGCCACTGATGACAGGAGACGCATGGCCACGCTCAGCATCCACTTCGATCCCGCCGTCCTCGCCCGCCTCACGAGCGCGAGCAGCGATGACACCATCCACGTCACCCTGTCCCTCGGCGGCGGGTCCTCCACCGACGAGGCCGCGCCCGTCATCCCGCGCGGTCCGCTCGCCAGCCTGATGCAGGCGGGGCTGCTGGCGCCGGACACGGTCCTCACCTTCCACCAGCGCCGCGCCAATCGGTCGGGCCGCGCTGTCGTGACGGCTGACGGCCAGCTCATCGTCGACGGCCACTCCTCGCTCTTCCCCTCTCCGTCGAAGGCCGCCGAGGCCGTCACGGGGAACGTCATCAACGGCTGGACCCTGTGGCACACGCCCGACGGATCCACCCTCGACCAGCTGCGCCAGAAGCTGGACACCGAGTAGGCGGTCCTGGCCGTTCCGGCCTGCGGCGG
>NZ_JBSGZP010000735.1:0-3457 GCF_053611065.1 Streptomyces sp. NPDC054840 | reverse complement strand
GCCGGGACCACGGCGGAGCCGGCCTGGGCCTCGCCATCGCCCGCGACCTGAGCGCCCACCAGGGCGGCACCCTGACGGCCGAGGGCGGCGCGGGCGGCGCCGGGGGTGCGCGGCTGGTGCTGCGCCTGCCGACGGCACGCCGGCCATGACGGGGCCGGGGCGGCCTGGTTCTGCCCGCTCACCCGTTGGGCATCCCTGCTCGCGGCCGCCGGCGGGCGACCGCCGGTCGGGGAATCACGCACGCAACGGCGCCCCGGTGACGCCGCATCAGTTCCCGCTCCCCTGGAGGGCTCCGGAAAACCGGGTGCCCGGGCCGGGCGCGATACCTAGACTCGGCGTGCGCGCTGCCGACAGGGCACCGCGCGCCTCATGCCGAGTGAAGAGAAGGGGAGCCGCGCCATGTGCACGTACCGCATCGCCGCCATCGCTCCCCCGAAGCGGTACGACGTGATCCCGGTGTCTCGCAGCGCGCGGTGCCGGCTGCGCGGCCGCCACCGTATGCCCGTGACCCACTTCTAGGGTTCCGTCCGTCCCCTCCTGCCTTCCGCACGCCCGTGAGCAGGTGAGCGCGTACGTCCTCCCGCCCGGACTCCTTCCGGACCGGAAGGCGATGCCGCTCCGCTCTGCGCTGTGTTACGGCTGCCCGCGGGACGGGACCAGGGACCGGGGCAGGATTCGGGAATCGCGCCGCCCTCTTCCAGAGCACACTCGAAAGGCCTCGGGCCATGCGCGCCAACAGGCAGCCCCTCACCACCTCTTCCTCCACCGCCGTCCGTAACCTGGGTATCCTCGCCCACGTCGACGCCGGCAAGACCACCATCACCGAACGGATCCTCTTCGCGACCGGCGCCATCCACAAGCGGGGCGAGGTCCATCACGGCACCACCGTCACCGACTTCGACGCCCAGGAGCGGGACCGCGGCATCACCATCTTCGCCGCGGCCGTGAGCTGCGCGTGGGGCGCCCATCGCGTCAACCTGATCGACACCCCGGGGCACGTCGACTTCTCAGACGAGGTCGAGCGTTCCCTGCGGGTGCTGGACGGGGCGGTCACGGTGTTCGACGCCGTCGCCGGGGTCGAACCGCAGAGCGAGACGGTGTGGCGGCAGGCCGACCGGCACGGTGTGCCGCGGATCGCGTTCGTCAACAAGCTGGACCGGGCGGGCGCCGACCTCGACACCGCCGTCGCGTCGATTCGACGACGCCTGGGCGTCGTACCCCTGGTGGTACAGCTGCCCATCGGCGCGGAGGACTCGTTCTCCGGCGTCGTCGACCTGCTGGCGATGCGCGCGCTGCACTGGCGGGCCGGCTCCGACGGCTACCAGGTGGGCCCGATCCCCGAGCCCCTGCGGGAGGAGGCGGCCCGCCGCCGCCGACTCCTGGAGGAGACGGTGGCGGAACTGCACGCCGATGCCCTGGAGGAGTTCTGCTCGGCCTCGGCCCTGACGGAACGCACCCTGGTGCGCGCCCTGCGGGAGCTGACTCTGCGCGGGGACGGTGTCGTGGTGCTGTGCGGATCGGCGTACCGTAACCGCGGGATCGAGCCGCTGCTGGACGCGGTTCTCGCCTACCTGCCGTCGCCCGCCGACATGCCTCCGGTACGGGGGCTGGTGGGCGACGGCGTGGAACAGGAGCGCGCCCCCGACCCGGCGGAGCCGTTCACGTCCCTCGCCTTCAAGGTTACGGCGACGGCGACCGGGCGGCTCACGTACCTACGGGTCTACGCGGGCACCCTGCGCAGGGGCGCGACGGTACTGGACGCGGCCACGGGCCGAACGGAGCGGGTCGGCCGAATCCTGCGGGTCCAGGCCGACCGGCACGAGGAACGGGAGGAGGCGGTGGCCGGTGACATCGTCGCGGTGATCGGGCTGAAGGCCGCCCGGGCGGGCACGACGCTGTGCGCGCCGGACGCGCCGCTGGTCCTGGAACCGCCGTCGGTGGCCGAACCGGTGGTGTCGGTCGCGGTCGAGGCCCGTCGCACCATGGACACGGGCCGGCTCTCGGCGGCGCTGGCCCGGCTCGCCGAGGAGGACCCGTCGCTGGTGGTGCGGTCCGACGCGGAGAGCGGCCAGACCGTGCTGTCGGGGATGGGCGAGTTGCATCTGGAGGTCGCGGTGGAGAAGATCCGCAGCGGCCACGGGGTGGAGGTCGTCGTCGGCCGGCCGCAGGTCTCCTACCGGGAGACCGTGGTGCGCGGAGTCGGCGGCCTCGTCCACCGCCATGTCAAACAGGCCGGTGGCGCGGGCCAGTTCGCGCACGTGGTCCTCGACGTCGAACCGCTGGACGAGCCGTGCTTCGAGTTCCGCTCGACGGTCGTCGGCGGACGTGTACCGCAGGAGTACGCGCGCGCCGTGGAGGCGGGCTGCCGGGACGCGCTCGTCGAGGGCCCGCTCGGCGGGTTCCCGGTGACGGGGCTGCGGGTCACGCTCACCGACGGGGCGACCCACACCAAGGACTCCTCGGAGATGGCGTTCCGCGCGGCGGGACGGTTCGGGCTGCGCGAAGCCCTGCGTCTGAGCACGATGGAGCTCCTGGAACCGCTCGTCGAGGTCACGGTGACGGTTCCGGAGGACGGTGTCGGAGGCGTTCTGGGTGATCTCGCGGCCCGCCGTGGCCGGGTCTCCGGTTCCCTCGCCGAAGCGGGGACCGCGGTGATCACGGCTGCCGTACCGCTGGCCGAGCTGTTCGGCTACGCGTCCCGACTCCGCGGCCGGACGCAGGGCCGGGGCACCTTCACCACCCGGCCGGCCGGTCTCGCACCGGTTCCGGCCTCGGTCGCGGCGGCCCCGCCGGCCCGGTGACCGCAGGGTGGACGCCCGCCCCGTCCCCATTCGTCGGGGGCGGGGTGGGCGGGCCCCTGACACCCCCTAAGCTGCGGGGTTCGGCGGTACTCGCAGACAGACAAGGTGAACATGTTCGAGCCGGTGCAGGAAAATCCCTACCCTGACAGCCACGTCCTCGGTGAGGGCCCCGAGCCGCACCCGCTGCTGCGGCCCGTACTGCACCTGCTGGGACGCTGGCACGGCCGGGGGCAGGGCGAGTACCCGACCCTGGAGAAGGACTTCCGCTACGAGCAGGAGATCACCTTCAGCCACGACGGCCGCCCCTTCCTGCGCTACGAGGCACGCGCCTGGCTGATCGACGCGTCCGGGGCGCCGGTGCGGCCGGCGGGCCGCGAGGCCGGGTGGTGGCGGGTGACTCCCGACGCCGGACTGGAGGTCGTGCTCGCCCACCCCACCGGCATCGTGGAGACGTACGTCGGCCGGTTGTCCGGTACGGAGATCGAGATCGCGACCAAGGAAGTGGCGCTGACCCCGCTGGCCAAGGAGGTCACCGGCACGCGGCGGCACTACACGGTCGAGAACGGCGAGATGACGGTCGTCCACGACATGGCCGCCGTGGGCCAGCCCCTGCAGCACCACCTCACGACGCACCTGCGGCAGCGTCCGTCCTAAGC
>NZ_JBSGZP010000734.1:0-3467 GCF_053611065.1 Streptomyces sp. NPDC054840 | reverse complement strand
CCTCCGTCACCGGCTTCAACGAGCTCACCCTGGACGCGGAACCCGGCACCACCATCGCCGTCGTCGGCGAGAACGGCGCCGGCAAGACCACCCTGCTGCGGGCCCTCCTCGGCCTCACCCCGCGGGCCCACGCCGAACTGCGGCTCGGCGACACCGACGTCACCGCCCTGCCCCCGCACAAGCGCCAGGTGGCCTGGGTGCCGCAGGACGGGGCGCTGTTCCCGCACCTGACCGCCGTGGCCAACACCGCGTACGGGCTGCGCGCCCGCGGGGTGCCGCGCGCGGAGGCCCGCCGCGAGGCCCTGGCGTGGCTGGACCGGCTCGGCGTACCGCACCTCGCCGACCGCAGGCCCGCCCAGCTCTCCGGCGGCCAGGCCCAGCGGGTGGCGCTGGCCCGGGCGCTGGCCGCCCGCCCCCGGCTCCTCCTGCTGGACGAGCCGCTCGCCGCGCTCGACCAGACCACCCGGGCCCGGGTGCGGCACACCCTGCGCACGCATCTGGCCGGCTTCGGCGGGGTCTGCCTCATCGTCACCCACGATCCCGTCGAGGCGGTGTCGCTGGCCGACCGGGTCCTCGTACTGGCCGACGGCCGGGCCCTGCAGGACGCACCGCCCGTCGAGGTGACCCGGCACCCGCGTTCCCCGTGGGTGGCCCGCATGCTGGGCCGCAACGCCTGGCCGGGCACGGCGTCGGCCGACGGGCTCACCCTCGCGGCGGGCGGTCGGCTGGTGGTCGCCGAGACGCTGCCCGAGGGCGCGAAGGCGCTGGCGATCATCGCCCCGGAGGCGGTCTCCGTCCACACGGACCGGCCGGGCGGCAGCCCCCGTAACGTCTGGCCGGGCACCGTACGGGAGATCACCGCGGTCGGCAGCCGACTGCGCGTGCTGATCGCCTCGGACACCGCGCCCGGCCTGGTCGCCGAGATCACCCCCGACGCGGCGGCCGAACTGGGCCTGGTGGACGGCTCCGCGGTGTGGACGAGCGTCAAGGCCACCGAGGTCACACTGGTACGCCTCTGACAGCGCCGGTCCCCGGGGACCCGGTAAGGACCCGTAGGACCCGGTAGAGAGCGGGAGAGAGCGGTAGAGACCCATGGGGTCCCGGTAGGGACATGGGTCCGGGTGTCTGCGAGGCGTTTCGCCCGCTCTCAGCCGGCGTACTCCGGGGCCGCCAGCTCGAACTCGCACCACACGCACTTCCCGCCGCCGCGGGGCTCCACCCCCCACTCGTCCGCGAGTCGGTCCACCAGCATCAGCCCGCGCCCCGACACCGCCCAGTCCCCCGCCTCGCGACGTCTCGGCAGGGCGCTGCTGCTGTCCTCCACCTCGATCCGGATCCGCCCCTGCGCCGTGAGCCGCATGCTGACGTGGCCGCCGCCTTCCGTGTGGACCAGGGCGTTGGTCATCAGCTCGTCCGCCGCCAGTTCGATCTCGTCGGCCCGGTGCCGGGCGCCCCAGGCGGCCACCGCCGCCCGGATCAGGTGCCGGGCCAGTGCCGGGGCCTTCGCGTCGTCCGGTTCCAGCCGCTGGTGCAGCGGACCGCCACCGCGCGGGGTGGGGGTGCCGCGGCGGCGCAGGACGAGCAGGGCCATGTCGTCCCCGCCGCCCGAGTCCCCGATCAGGTCGCACAGCACGTCGGCGAGCTCCTCCACGTCGACCGGGCCGCTGTGGAACGCCGCCATGAGTTCCCGCATGCCGCTGTCCGGGTCCGCGCCGGGGCGTTCGATCAGGCCGTCGGTGCACAGCAGCAGGGTGTCGCCGGGGTGCAGTTCGAGGCTGGTGACGGGATAGCCGGAGCCGGTGCCGGTCTGCTCGCGGGGCGGCAGGCCGAGCGGCAGCCCGCCCGCCACCCGGACCCGGTGGACGGTGCCGTCGCCGCGCCGCACGACCGGGTCGAGGTGCCCGGCGCGGACCAGCCGGATCATTCCGGTGGTGAGGTCCACCTCGGCGTAGGTGCAGGTGGCGAACCGTTCCGTCTCCAGGTCGCGCAGGAAGGCCGAGGCCCGAGCCATCGCCGTACCGGGCGTGTGCCCCTCGGCGATGTACGCCCGCATCACGATGCGCAGCTGCCCCATGACGGCGGCCGCGTCCGTGTCGTGACCCTCGACGTCGCCGATCATCACCCCGACCCGGCCCTCGCCGAGCGGCACCACGTCGTACCAGTCACCGCCGATGTCCCGCCCCATCCGGGCGGACCGGTACCGTACGGCGATCCGCGCGCCCGGCACGTCCGGGATCCGGCGCGGCAGGAGGGCCCGCTGGAGTCCCTCGGCCAGGTCGTGCTCCTGCTCGAAGAGGATGGCCCTCTGGAGGCTCTGGGCGACCCCGCTACCGAGTGCCATCAGCAGGTTCCGTTCCTCGGCGGTGAAATCGCCGTCCCGCGTGTAGAGCAGCCCGAGCGCCCCGACGGGCCGTCCCTGGGCGATCAGCGGCAGATAGACGCCGCTGCGGACGGACAGCGGCTCGATGTACGGCCACAGGTCCGGGTAGCGCTGCTGGAACTCCTCCCGGGAGACGAGAAAGACCGACTGCATGGTGCGTACGGCCTCGCTCATCGGGAGCTGCGCGTCGATCCGCGTGTACTCGATCTCGGGCACGTACGAGCCGAGCTGCCCCTCCGCGACCAGGTGGATCCGGCCGCCGTCCACGACGCCCAGCATCACGCTGACCGCACCGAGGTGCCCGAGGGCCTGCGGGTCCTTGAGGATGTCGGTCACGTCGTTGACGGTGCGGGCGTGGGCGAGGATGGCGGTGGTCCGCTCCACGACGCCGGTCATCCGGCGCCGCCCCTCGGTCTCCTCGCCGGCGGCACCCGGCTCGCCGGGGTCGTGGGCGGCGTCGCGGAGGATCCCGATGACGCGGTACGGGCGACCGGACGGGTCCCGCAGGATGTGCCCCTGGATATGGGTCCAGGCCGGTGAACCGTCGCGCCCGCGGCTGCGGACGTACGCCCCGTAGTGGCTTCGGCCCTCCTTGATCGCCTGCGCGACCCGGGTGTCGAGCCGGGCTTCCTCACCGGGTGCCAAGCGGCTCCGGAGTCCGCCGGGGGTCCCGTCGTACTCGTCCGGGCGCAGGTCGAGCACCTCGAGGGCGGTGGGATCGAGATGCATCCGCCCGCTGTCGAGGTCCCAGTCGAAAGTGCCCATGCGGTTGAGCGCGAGGCTGGTGTCCGGCCGCGCGGGCCAGCCGACGGCGGGGTTCTCTGCCCTACGGGCCATGGAGCCAGGGTCTCACTCCCGCCCGCCGGTGTCCCTGCGGGAGACCCGGGCACCCTTCGTGCCCGGCCCGACACACCTGAGGACGGCCGCGGATCCGAGGCAGCGCCGGCCGGGCGGTGCGGTGCGCTGTCCGGCAGGGCCGCGTCATGGACCGACAGGGCGATCAGTGCGTCTTCATTGTGGGCAGCGCCGGATGGAGGCCCCGGCCGATCTCCACGTCGGACGGGCCCCGCCCGACCGCCGAGGGCCC
>NZ_JBSGZP010000733.1:0-3484 GCF_053611065.1 Streptomyces sp. NPDC054840 | reverse complement strand
GCGCAGCTCCGTCAGCCGCCGGATGTCGACCAGCAGCGCGGCCCGGTCGGCTCCCGTGCGCAGGTCGGGCAGCAGGCTCTGGCCTCCGGCCAGGACCCGGGCGCCGCGCGTCCCGGACAGCAGGGCCAGCGCCTCGTCGAGGCCGACGGGCCGGACGTAGTCGAACTCGGTGAGGATCACTGGGCTTCCCCTCTCAGGCGGCGCCAGACCTTCTCGGGGGTGAGGGGCATGTCGATGTGCCGGACGCCCAGATCGGCCAGGGCGTCGACGACGGCGTTGACGACGGCGGCGGCGGGCGGGACGGTCGCGATCTCGCCGGCGCCCTTGGCGCCGAGCGGGTTGTGCGGGCTGGGCGTGACGGTCTTGCCGAGCGTGAAGAACGGCACGTCGGCGGCGCGCGGCAGGGCGTAAGTGGTCAGGTCGGAGCTGATCAGCAGGCCCTGCTCGTCGTAGACGGCGGCCTCCATCAGCGCCTGGCCGAGGCCGTGCGTGATGCTTCCCTCGATCTGGCCGAGGACGATCTTGGGGTTGCCGATGTGCCCGGCGTCGTCGACGGCGGTGTAGGACACCACCTCCGTCTCGCCGGTCAGTTCGTCGACCTCGACGACCGCTACATGCGTCCCGAAGGGGAAGTTGAAGTCCGGCGGGTCGAAGTGGGTGGTCTCGTCGAGGGCGGGCTCGATCTCGGCGGGCAGTCCCCAGCCGTACCACATGGACATCGCCAGCTCGGCGAAGGTCTTGGTGTTCTGCTCGTTGCCCTCTTCGTGGACCCGGCCGCCTTCGTAGACGACCTTGTCCTCGGGAACCCCGAGGAAGACGGCGCCGGCCCGGATCAGCTTGCTCTTGATCTTGCGGGCGGTGAGGGCGACGGCGGGTGCGGCCATGCTGTAGGAGCGGGACCCGTAGGTGCCCTGCCCGTACGGGGCCTTCTGGGTGTCGCCTTCCAGGACCTGGACGGTGTCCGGATCGATGCCCAACTCGTCGGCGGTGACCTGGGCGAAGACCGTGGCGTGGCTCTGGCCGGTGGAGGCGGAGCCCACGGTGACGGTGACCTCGCCGGTCGGGTGGACGCGGATGTTCGCGCTCTCCCAGGTGCCGCCGAGCATGCCCTCCTGCGACATCCGGGTGGAGGGGCCGACCCCGCAGATGGCGACGTAGGTGGCGAGACCGACACCGAGGCGCTTGCCGCGGGTGCGGGCCTCCGCCTTGCGGGCGGGCATGTCGGCGTAGCCCGACAGCTCGATCGCCTTGTCGAAGTTCAGCTGGTAGTTCCCGGAGTCGTAGGTCCAGCCGAGGCCGTTGTCGTACGGGAACTTCTCCTTCGGCACCAGGTTCTTGCGGCGGACGGCCGCCGGGTCCATACCGATCTCGGAGGCGTACCGGTCGACGAGGCGCTCCATGAGGAAAGCGGCCTCGGCGCGTCCGCTGCCACGCTGGGCTCCGAGCGAAACGGTGTTGGTGAAGGCGGCGTAGACCTCGCAGAAGGCGGCGTCGATGTCGTACATGCCGCTGATGGAGCGGCCCATCAGGGCGGTGGCGACCCCCGGGCCGATCGTGGAGGGGTACGCGCCGAGGTTGGCGTAGCTGGTACAGCGCACCGCGGTGATCCGGCCGTCGCGGGTGCCGGCGAGCGTCACGTGCTGGCGGTGGTCGCGGCCCTGGACGGTGGAGTTCATCAGCCCGGTGCGGGTGTCCACCCACTTCACGGGCCGGCCCAGCGCTTTGGACAGCAGCAGCACCAGTGCCATGTCGGGATACAGGTAGCCCTTGGTGCCGAAGCTGCCGCCGACGGTCGGGGCGATCACCCGGAGCTTGTTGAAGGGGATGCCGAGGACCAGCGCCGACAGCAGGAAGCGGTGGTTGTGCGGGCCCTGGGTGGAGGCGTGGAGCGTGTACTCGCCGGTGGCCGCGTTGTAGTCGCCGACCGCGCCGCGCGGCTCGATGGGGCTGTTGATGGTGCGCTGGTTGACCAGGTCGAGCTCGACGGTGACCTCGGCCTCGGCGATGGCCGCGTCGGTGCGGTCCTTGTCGCCGCAGGTCCAGTACGCGTTCAGGTTGCCCGGGACGGCCTCGTGCAGCTGGGGCGCCCCCTCGGCGAGCGCCTCGTCGGCGCGGGTGACCACGGGCAACGGCTCGTACGTGACGGCGATGGCGGCGAGCGCCGCGGTGGCCTGGCGCGGGGTCTCGGCGACGACCACGGCGATCGGGTCGCCCACGTGCCGCACGGTGTCGCCGGTGAGGACCGGGCGGGCGCCGGGAAGTCCGTAGGGGTGGGGCGGGAAGTGGCTCTCGACGCCGCCGGGGATCCAGATGCAGGGCAGCGGCATGACGTCGGTGTAGTCGGCGGCGGTGGCCACCTTGAGCACGCCGGGCAGCTGCTCGGCGGCCTTGGTCTCGATGGAGAGGATCTTCGCGTGCGCCACCGGGCTGCCCAGGATGGCCATGTGGGCGGTGCCCGGCAGGTCGATGTCCGCCACGTACGTGGCCTCGCCGCGCAGCAGCTGCGGATCCTCGCGGCTGTCCAGCGGCTGCCCGAGGACTCCGCTCCCCGTGGCCGGGGCCTCCCCCGTCACTGCGGTCATGTCCCTCACACCTCCTGTCCGGCAGCTATGGACGCGGCGACGGCGGCGGGCTCGGACGAGCCTGCGGGCGCCTCGGCGCGGGCGGCCGCGCAGGCGCGCTGCACGCCCCGTACGACGCTGTGGTAGCCGGTGCACCGGCACAGGTTGCCGGTGAGCCACTCGCGGATCTCGGGTTCGGTGGGGGCCTCGCCGCCGGCGGTGGCGTCGACGAGTTCGCCGAGGGCCATGACCATGCCGGGGGTGCAGAAGCCGCACTGGGTGCCGTGCTCCTGGCGCAGTGCCTCCTGGAGGCCGGAGAGTTCACCGCCGCGGGTGGTCTCGCCCTCGATGGTGGCCACCTCACCGCCGGCGGCGGAGGCGGTGAGGACCAGGCAGCTCTTGACGGACCTGCCGTCGAGGCGGACGACGCAGGTGCCGCACTGGCCGGTGTCGCAGCCGACCTTGGTGCCGGTCAGCCCGAGGCCGTCGCGGAGCCGTTCCACGAGCAGTTCGTTCGGCTGCGCCGAGAACTGCTCGGGTCTTCCGTTCACATTCAGTGTGATATCCATGCCAGCGCCTGCGCTTCCGTGAGCGGCCGGTTGAAAAGGGGCCCGCCGGGCTGTTGGAGAATTCCTCCGGAGTGCAACGGGCCGGTGTCCACGGGTGCGAATCCCAGATCCGTGATGATTCCCGCGACGATTTCCTTCGATTTCACGTCGTCGCCCGCGGTGAAATGTGCCAGGCGCTCTCCGGGTGCGGCGCCGGCGACGGCGAGGGTTTCGAAATGCATGGTGTTCAGGGATTTGACGACTTGGGCATCGGGGTACCACTCGGCGACCAGGTCGCTGGAGCCGCGCCCGCCGAGGTCGGCGGGGGTGCCGGGGCCGCCGAACGCGTTCGTGGCGTCCACCAGCACCTTGTCC
>NZ_JBSGZP010000732.1:0-3484 GCF_053611065.1 Streptomyces sp. NPDC054840 | reverse complement strand
GACCTGGTGATTCCTACGTTTACGACACCGACCCGCCATGCTCGCCTCGCGGCAAGTGGTCGCTCTGAGCGACGAAGGTTGGGCCCGGGGGCTTGGATCGAGTCGGTGCCGTACCCAGGCTAACAAAGGATCGCCGAAAGTGATCCCCCTGCTCGCACCCGTATCCGAGACCACGCTCCTGGCCGCGGACCATCCGGCCCTACGAGGCTTCGCGCGGGCCGGGACCCCGGCGATGAACCGCCACCGCCGGGCCGGTCCCGCCGGAGAACGCCTCAGGGCCGCCCGCCGGGGATCACGGGACAGCCCCTACGGCAGCAGCAGCTCCGGCACGCCGTCGGCGTCCGGCTTGTCCCGTTCCGCCGAGACCACCGTCAGCTGCTGCGTCGCACGCGTCAGCGCCACGTACAGGACCCGCAGGCCCGCCGGGGACTCGTCCGCGATCTCCGCGGGGGAGACCACCACCGTGGCGTCGTACTCCAGGCCCTTGGCCTCCAGGCTGCCCAGCGCCACCGCCCGCTCGCCGAGGTCCGCGAGCCAGCCCGCGGCCTCCGCGCGCCGGTCCATCGCCACGACCACGCCGACGGTGCCGTCCACCTGCTCCAGCAGCCGCAGGGTCTCCTCCCGGACCGCCGTGCCGAGATCACCCGCGGCGGCCGTGAAGCGGGGCTCCAGGCCCGTGGAGCGCACCGCCGACGGCGGCTCCATTCCGGGCATCGCCAGGCGCAGCACGCGGGAGGCGACCTCGGCGACCTCGGCCGGGTTGCGGTAGTTGACCGTCAGGGTGAACCGCCGGCGCGGGCGGCTGCCCAGGGCCTCGTCCCGGGCCGCGGCCGCCTCCTCCGGGTCCGTCCAGGAGGACTGCGCCGGGTCGCCGACCACCGTCCAGGTGCCGTGCCGGCCCCGGCGGCCCACCATCCGCCACTGCATCGGCGTCAGGTCCTGGGCCTCGTCGACGATGACGTGCGCGTACTCGGTGCGCTCCGCCGCGAGCCGCTCGGCCCGCTCCCACTGGGTCTCCTCGCGGGTCGGCATCAGCTCCTCCAGCCCGCTGAGCTGGTCCAGCGGGTCCATCTCCCGTCTGCGCCTGGGCCGTGCGGGGGCGCCCAGCAGCAGTTGGAGCTCGTCCAGCAGCGCCACGTCGTGCACCGACAGGGGGCCCTTGCCGTCCGGGCCCACCCGGCGCAGCGAGCGGGCCAGCTGGCGGGTCTCGCGCGGGTTGAGGTCCCGCCGTGACCAGCGGCCCAGGTGGCGCTCGTCGGCCAGTGCGGCGAGCACGGCGCGCGGGGTCAGCTCGGGCCACCAGGCGTCGAGGAAGCCGATGAAGGCATCCTCGGTGGAGATGTCCTCGTCGAAGGCGGAGCGCAGTTCGGCGGCCAGCTCCGGGTCGCTGTGCCGGCCGGCACCGCCCGACTTCGCGTAGAGGGCGTCGAGCAGCAGCTTGCGGGCGCGCGGGCGCAGCAGGTTGACCGGGGCGGTGCCGCTGAGCACGTTCTGCCGGATCCGGTTCAGTTCGCCGGACTCCAGCTCGTGGCGGCGGCCGAAGGCCACCACGCGCAGCCGGTCGGGGGCGCCACCGAGCTCCAGCGCGCCCCGTACGGCCTTGCGAAGCACCTTGAGCATCCGGGAGGAGCCCTTGATGCGGGCCACGGCCGGGGAGTCGTAGGTGGTCGCCTCCGCGCCGTCGACGAGCGAGCCGAGGGCTCGGATCGCCACCTGGCCCTCCTCGCCGAGCGAGGGCAGCACGCCTTCGGTGTACGCGACGAGCAGCGGGGTCGGCGACACGATCAGGATGCCGCCGGAGTAGCGGCGCCGGTCCTGGTAGAGCAGGTAGGCGGCGCGGTGCAGGGCGACGGCGGTCTTGCCGGTGCCGGGGCCGCCCGCGACCTCGGCCACGGAGGCGGCGGGGGCCCGGATGACCAGGTCCTGCTCGGCCTGGATGGAGGAGACGATGTCGCGCATCGAGTGCGTGCGGGCCCGCCCGAGGGCGGCCATCAGGGCGCCGTCGCCGATGGCGGGGAGCTCCCGGCCGTCCAGGAAGGCGGTGACCTCCGGGCGCATCAGGTCGTCCTCGACGCCCAGCACCTTGCGGCCCTTGGAGCGGATGACGCGGCGCCGCACGACCCGGCCGGGCTCCTTGGGCGTGGAGCGGTAGAACGGCGCGGCGGCCGGCGCGCGCCAGTCGATGACCAGCGGCGCGTAGTCGGAGTCCAGGACTCCGATGCGGCCGATGTGCAGCGTCTCGGCGATGTCGGCGGTGAGGTCCCCGCGGATCGCGTCGTCGGCGGGCTCGACGGAGGTGTACGCGCCGTCCGGGCCGCGCTCCCCGTCCTTGCCGAGCACCAGGTCGACGCGGCCGAAGAGAAAGTCCTCGAACTCGTTGTTCAACCGGTTCAGGTGGATGCCCGCCCGGAAGACCTGCGCGTCGCGCTCGGCGAGTGCGCCGGGCGTACCCACCTGGCCGCGCTTGGCGGCGTCGTTCATGAGGAACTCGGCCTCGTGGATCTTCTCCTCAAGGCGTCGGTACACCCGGTCGAGATGCGTCTGCTCGACCGCGATCTCCCGATCGCGGACGGAATCCGCCGTGCTGTCGACAGCGGCATTCTGCGCGGCCACCAAGGCCCCCTTCTGACGTGCATGGGCGACCGTCAAAGGTACGCGAATCGGCCCCCTGTCCGCACGCCCGTTCCGGAACCGGTCTCGCAGCGTGGTACGCCCGGCACCAGGACCCTTACCTGGACCCGGCCGCCAGGACCCGGCGGCGGTGCCGGGCGACGCGCTCGCGGTTCCCGCAGCGCTCGCTGGAGCACCACCGGCGCCGGTGGCCGCGGGATGTGTCCAGGTAGACACGGGTGCAGCCGTCGCCGGCGCAGGCCCGCAGCAGGGCCCGGTCGCCGGGATCGGTCAGCAGCTCGACGGCGTCCCGGGCGACGGCCGCGAGCAGCGCGCCGCACTCCACGCCGCCGCACAACTCCCGTACGAGGTGGCCCTCCTGGTCCCGTACGGCACACAGACCCGGGGGTGGTCCGGCGGCCAGCGCGTTGACCCGGGCGAGGGCGTTCTCGTCCGGGTCGGTACCGAGCAGCTCCGCCCGTACGAGCGTTTCCACGTCGGAGCGCAGGGACCGAAAGGCCGCGGCCCAGTCGGGCCCCACCCGGGCGAGTGGCGTCCGGTCGGGGACCAGGCCGGCGCCGGCGAGCCACAGCCGCAGCTCGTCACCGTCCGGGATCCCCTCGTGCGGGGTGAAGGTGGCCACCAGGTCCAGACAGACCCGCCCGGTATCGAACCGCATGCCGTCAGCCTCCCGTCGTGGGGGTGCCGTACCAGATTGCCGCCCGGCGGGTCACAGCGGAAGCCCCCGAACCGGTGGGTCCGCACTACCCGCC
The DNA here is from genome assembly GCF_053611065.1 of Streptomyces sp. NPDC054840. Taxonomy (NCBI): domain Bacteria; kingdom Bacillati; phylum Actinomycetota; class Actinomycetes; order Kitasatosporales; family Streptomycetaceae; genus Streptomyces; species Streptomyces sp. NPDC054840. The sequence goes on along the minus strand of NZ_JBSGZP010000732.1, from coordinate 101 downwards.
TGCGCGGAGCACCTTCTGCGCTACGCGCACCCCCGGCCATCTGTGGCCTTGCTGCCGAATGCGGCTGCTGCCGGCAATTTCAGCCTCGCCGGCGTTTGAGG
>NZ_JBSGZP010000731.1:0-3504 GCF_053611065.1 Streptomyces sp. NPDC054840 | reverse complement strand
CCTCGGTGTTGAGGAGGTCCAGCGCGAGGGGCTCACCGGTGAGCGGGAAGGTCACTGTCACCCAACTAATGCTACTCCAAACCCTTGACCCATTAGCGATCACCGACAAGACTAATGGGAACAAGGACGTAGGAGGCATGTGATGACCGCTCGCCGTACCATTCCCACCATCCGGCACCGCACCGTCGACGTGGATGGCGTCCGCGTCGCCTACCGCGAGAGCGGCCCCGCCGACGGCCCCGTACTGCTGCTCCTGCACGGGTTTCCCACCGCCTCGCACCAGTTCGCCCGCCTGATGGACGCCCTCGGCGACACCGCGTACCGGCTGATCGCCCCGGACTACCCCGGCTTCGGCCGCACCGAGGCGCCGGCCGGGTTCACGTACACCTTCGACCGGCTCGCCGACATCGTGGAGGGCTTCAGCGAGACCCTCGGACTGGACCGCTTCGCCCTGTACGTCTTCGACTTCGGCGCCCCGGTCGGACTGCGGCTCGCCGCGCGGCGGCCGGAGCGGGTGACCGGCCTGATCGTCCAGAACGGCAACGCCTACGAGGAGGGCCTCTCGGACGCGGCCCGCGAGTTCGCCGGACTCCGGCGCGAGGTCCCCGGCAACGAGGAGCGCGTCCGGGGGCTCTTCACCCTGGAGGGCACCCGCTTCCAGTACGAGACCGGCGTCGCCGACACCGGACTCCTCTCCCCCGACAGCTGGACCCTCGACGTGCACCACCTCGGCCTGCCGGGGCGCGCCGACGCCCAGGCCGACCTCGCCTTCGACTACGCCTCGAACTTCGCCCACTATCCGGCCTGGCAGGCCTGGCTCCGCGCCGCCCGGATCCCGGTGCTGGTCGCCTGGGGCGCGGGCGACCCCTTCTTCACCCCGGAGGGCGCCAAGGCCTACCTCCGGGACGCCCCGGACGCCGAGGTCCACATCTTCGAGGGCGCGGGCCACTTCGCCCTGGAGACCCACCTCGCTCAGATCGCCCCGCTGATCGAGGACTTCCTCAACGAACTCTCCTGACGCAAAGGAAGTTTCACGGATCCCCGGCATCGCGGACGCGACGTGCAACGTGATGTGCCGGCCCGGCAGCGGCCCGTACGCGACCGCACCGCCAGGTCGCCATGAGCCATACGGTCCCGGACGACACCACCCCACCCCGCACCCGCCGCCCCGCACCTGCGCCCCGCCACGCCTCCGGGCACCGAGCCGGCACGGAGCCGGGGCGGAGCGCACGGAGCCCGCGCGGACTCTAGTGCTGTGACCGGAAAGGTTCACCGGGTCACGACGCCCGGCACGGCACCTCGCCGCGTTGTCGGACCGCACAAGTACGTCCAGTACGAGCCGCGGCCCTCCGCCTTGCGATGCACCACACCGGACGCCGCAACCCGGCAACCCTTCCCGGCCACAGCACTAGCCCTCCGCCGGAGCCCGACCCGTCAGGGCAGCCAGGCTGGACCGGACATGGTTCATGTGCGCCCTCATCTCCTCCGCCGCTTCCCCGTGCTCCCGCAGGATCCCCCGCGTCTCGCGCTCGATCCGCTCCTCCGCCACCCGCGCCTGCGCGAGCAGCTCGGCCGCCCGGGCCTCCGCGTCCTCCTGCCCGTGCCGCGCCGACTCCTCCGCCTCGGCGAAATCGCGCCGCGCCTCCGCCAGGCGGGCCTCGACGCACCGCTCCAGCTCCGCCTGGCGCGCCTCCAGGTCCGCCTCCCGCGCCGCCAGCTCCCGTTCCGAGGCCTCCCGGCGCTCCGCCTGATCCTGCTCGCGCTCCGCCCGCTCCGCCTCCGCCCGCCGCCGCGTCTCCGCCAGTTCGGCCGACGCCTGCGCCCGCCACGCCGCCGCGTCCTCCCGCGCCCCCGCCCGCACGTCGTCCGCCTCGCGCTGTGCCCGCAACAGCCCTTGCCGGGCCCGGACCTCCGTCTGCTCGCGCACCGCCTCCGCGTCGCCCCGCGCGAGCTCCGCCGCCCGGTCGGCGCGCGCCTCGGCCGCGCCCAGCGTCGCCGAGGCGTCCACCCGCGCGTCCGTCAGCACGGCGTCCGCCTCTTCCTCCGCCAGCAGCAGGATCCGGCGGGCCCGCTCGCTCAGCTCGTCGTACGTCTGCGGAGCCAGCGCGGAGACCGCCTCCCGCAGCCGCGCCGCCTCCGCCTCCATCTGCTTGGCCAGGACCGTCAGCCGTGCCACCCGCTCCCAGGCCTCGTCCCGGCTCCCGGAGAGCCGGGCGAGATACCGGTCGACCTCGTCCATGCGGTAGCCACGACCGCGCACGGTCGCCATCGGTGCACTCATCCTGGATGCGCCTCTCTCGCGGGGATTCCCGTCAAGGATGCGCCATTTGATCCCAGAAGCCGGAATGGCCGGGCCGAGACCCTGTTCGAAGGTCCCGACCCGGCCATCCAGCCGATCACACGGTCACACGGTCAGAGCAGTCCGTCCCACATCTGCTCCAGCAGCACCGACCACCAGCTCTCCGGCGAGGACAGCGCCGCGCTGTCGAGCCCCGCCAGATTCGCCTGGAAATCGACCGTCCAGCGCCCCGCCTGCTCGGGCGTCAGATGCTGGCGCAGCCGCCACATGTGACCCAGCATCGCGAGAGACCGTACGAACTGCGGCAGGCTCGAATTCACGAACTGCGGCGGTACGGGAGCACCTCCCGGGCCGCCTTCCACCGGCACCGCCACGATGTGCGCGGTCCCGTACTGCACGCACAGCGCCTTGCCGAAGTCGCTGCCGACGACGAGGTACGAGCCCGCGTCCGAGGCCGGCTGGACCTGCCGCTGCTGGGCCAGCTCGGCCAGGGTCGGCACCGGCTGGCCCGGCACCGCCTGCGCCCAGAAGAACGGCCCGAAATCGACCGGAAGGCCGGACCACATCAGCGTCTGCGCCACGATCTCGGGCACGCCCTGACGGGACACCGCCCGCTGGTCGAAGCGGAACACGCCCTGCGGACCGAACGCGGCCGTCAGCTCCTGCGCGATCGCCTCCAGCGGGATCGCCGGCTGCAGCGGCACCTGCGGCAGCGGCGCACGGACCGGCGCGGGGCGCGCCGGACCGTCCGCCACCTGGTGCAGTTCGCCCTGGTGGGTGAGCAGGTGCCGCATGCCCTGCTGACGGCCCGCGTGGTCCTGGCCGTACGGGGCCACGCTCGTGATCCGCACCTGCGGCCAGGTCTCCCGGATCATCCGGGCGCAGTAGCCGCCGGGCAGCTCGCAGGACTCCAGCTCGGTGTGCAGCTCCAGCACCTGCTGCGGCGGCACGTTCATGGCGCGCAGCTCGTAGAGGATCTGCCACTCCGGGTGCGGGGTACCGGGCGCCGAGCGGCGGATGAGCTGCTGCTCCGAGCCGTCGGGCGCGCGGTAGCGGAGCACGGCCTGGTAACCGGGGCCGACGGTGGGCGCACCGGTCGGGGCCGGGGGCTGCCCGCCGGGCGCGCCGGGGGTACCGGGCGCGCCGGGCGGCGGGCCGGGGGGACCCGGCGTCCGGCCCATGGCGGGGCCGGCCCGCATCGTGGC
>NZ_JBSGZP010000730.1:0-3505 GCF_053611065.1 Streptomyces sp. NPDC054840 | reverse complement strand
CCCGCCCCGGCGCCGCTCCCGGGGGTCGCCCACGGCCCCGGGGCCCAACGATTTGCCGGGTGGCCCCCGGCGGCATGTCCGCATGGCCGTACGGCTAGACCTGCGCCCTCCTGGCGTCGCGGCGTCGGGCCACGTAGCGGAGCAGGGCCCAGATCGCCGTGGCGTTGACCAGGGCGCTGACCAGGATCACGGCGCAGAAGCCGAGTCCAACCCACATCGAGGGGTCGTCGGCCACGGAAGTGTCGGGTGCCACCCAGTCCGTGGGCAGCGGGTCCGACGCCGAGGGGTAGTCCGTGGGCAGCTTCGCGGGCGGCTCGGAGCCCTCGTACAGGGGGGCGAAGGGCGTGTCCGAGTCCAGGGCGTCCGGCGCAGGGATGAGGAACGTCAGCAGCAAGAGGCTGACCGGCGCCGTGGCCAGGATCGGGAAGACCGCGAACATCCCGCTGTTCCCGTTCCACTGGCCGACCGCGACGTAGACCAGCATCGCGACCACCAGTGCCAGGTACGCACCGGGCACCCACATCTCAGCCTTCGACCAGCGCCGCACCATGACGTTCCCCCTCCCGTTCCGCTTCGTTCGTTCTGTTGCCAGTCTCGAAGCTGCCGGGCCCCGCCACCTGAGTACGCCTACTCATCCTGTTCGGCCCTGCGTACCCGGTCAGAGCCATGCACGGCAAGCACACCGGGGACACGGCGCACCGTATCCCCGCATGTCCGGCACACGGCGCCAGACGATTCCGCGACTAGACCACGACCCCGGTGCCGAGACCGCCGGCACCGATGGCGCCCCGCAGGACGTGGGCGATCTCCTCGGGCTTGAGGTCGATGCCGTCGAGCCCCTCCAGGGTCAGCGGGATCTCTTCCAGCGCGTATTCGCCGCGTCCCTCGGCGCTGAACTCGGGGCCGGTGCGGTCTTCGAAGGACCAGGTCGCGATGCGGGCGAGGTAGAAGAGCTGACGCTCCTTGTCGGATTCCATGGTGTGGAGGAGGCGGACGATGTAGGCCTTCCCCGCAATCTCCTCGTGGATCTCACGGTGGAGGGCGGCCTCCCGGGACTCGTCGCTCTCCTCGACCCCGCCGCCGGGCAGCACCCAGTACTCGGGGACGTCCGGCTTGGTGCGGCGGATGACCAGCATCGTGTCGTCAGCGGTCACGAGGACGGCGCGGACCCGTTCGATCATTTCGCTGTGTCTCCTTTCGTCAAGCAGCGACTACCCGAAGGTGCGGAGCATTGTGGCGTAGATGGGCGCGTCGGGGTCGCTGCTGATCACCGATGTGCTGGTACCCCCAGCTTTGACTGGTTGAGCAGCTCCATGGCGCGTGCGACGTCGTCGTCGAGCGCTACTCGACTGGAAGCTCGAAGACCCTGCGGGCCAGGTGTCGAGTCCATCCGTCCGATCCGTGACGAGATCGAGAAACTCGCCGCCGATCCGAGCGATCGCGCCGCCCGCCCGGCACCACCGCGAAGGGCGTGCCCGACCGTGCCCTTAAGGACGGTCAACAGCGGTCAGCGTCGATCTCGCGGTGCCCGGCCTGCCTGGACCTCCTCGCCCTGGGCAGCCGCGACGAGGAGGGCCGGGGCTGCACACGGTGGCTGTGAGCGCCTGGCGACCGCCGGTGCCGCACCCATGGAAAAGTCCAGGGCTGGACACCGGGGCTTCTCCGGGCTCATGCCGTGGGCGGCATCATTCCTTTGCAGCCTTGAAGGAGACTGCCGACACCGTGACCAGGATGACCGCGAGTGCGACGCATATCGCTCGCAGCGTGGCGTCGGTTCCGAGGGCGCCGCCGACGACCGCGGCAATCGCCGCCGCGAGCGCCGCAAAGGCGACCGTGCGGGAGCGGCCGGACTTCGGGGTCTGCTGGCATCTCAACCTCAATCGTTACTTGCGGCATGGCCCATCCATGATCGGCCATGGCCGGTGACGAAACATTATCTTGCGGCCGGAATAGCATGGTTGAGGGCGATCGGATCACCGAACGACCTCGCGGCCATCACCCCCAGCAGAGCCGCCTCCCTCGGGAGAATGCCGAGCCGGTTCGTCATCATGTGCACCTGAGGGAACATCAAGTGGCCCGTGGTGCGCGGGATCCCGGCAGCGGCGGCCTCGCGTAGGTGCGCGGTGAGCGTCGCGATCCACGATGCGAGCCGTGCCGTCACCGAGGCGTCCGCCGCGAGTTCGGCCATGCGGGGGCCTATTCCCCAGCGGTCCAGCGTCGCTGCGTCGCGCAGTCGCGACTGCGGTTCACCGGCTGCGGGGCCGGCGTCTCGTGTCCACCAATGCAGATGCCGAACCCAGAAGTGTGCGGCGTCGAGCGGTACCTCCGCGGCTGCCCCGCCGAGGTCGCCCAGCGAGCGGACAGCCGCCTCCATCAGCAGGGTCGCCAGTGCGGTCCGATCCGGCGAGCGCCGGAAGTCTGCTGCCCACAGGGCCAGATCGCTCGACTCCTGGAAGACCGCTTCGGCAAGCCGCGTACCCTCCGGGCCGCCGTACTTGCCGTATTCCGGCTCGTACAACGAGGCATCAGCCCCCGCGTACCGCCCGCCGAAAGGCTGGAAGTCGAGGTCGAAGAGGGAGAACCGCTGCTCGACTCGTTCCCGGCCCAGTGCGGCACACAGTGCGGCCAGCGTCGGCAGGAGCTGGTGCGGCGCGTCGAGCAAAGCAAGCTGGACGCGTTCCATGACGACTACCTGGCCCTGCTCGCACGCTATGGCCGCGGCCCCGAGGACGCCCCCGACGACGCACTACCCGTACTTCTCCGCTGGTTCGGCCTGCCCGCTGACTGATGGGCAGCCGGCCGGTGAACCGTCCGATCGGCCCGACCGGCACCCCGGCCTTGGCGCGGGTTCGATGCCCGTCATCCGCTCTTGAACGAAGCCACAGGTCACCTGGGCCTTCGCGCGGACCGCGCGTCGCACGTGGCGTGCACCCTTGCTCCCGGAACGCTGCACTCGGGGAGAATCAATATCTGTCCCCGCGGTCAGAGAGTTTAATGGACCCCGCGAAGAGAGTTTTTCCGCGCCGCGCACGATGGAGATATTCGGCGCACACAAACTGCTGCAGCGTGCTACTGTCGATCTCGGTTGCAGTTGTGGTACCCAAAAAACTTCAAGCGCTCCAGTCGGCCTCCGCGCCACATTCGAGCGCTTCATATTTCCGGTAATTTTCCGGCGGGGCATCATCGCGGCGACACGGTGTCCGTGCAGTGCGGGCGCCGGCGTACTGCCCCATAAGGAGAATTGACATGGCATCTGGCACCGTGAAGTGGTTCAACGCGGCAAAGGGTTTCGGATTCATCGAGCAGGACGGTGGCGGCGACGACGTCTTCGCCCACTTCTCGAACATCGCCGCCCAGGGCTTCCGCGAGCTGCTGGAGGGCCAGAAGGTCACCTTCGACATCGCGCAGGGCCAGAAGGGCCCGACGGCCGAGAACATCGTTCCCGCCTGACGCTGACGCGCATCTCGCAGCTGGGGCCCGCATCCCTCGGGGTGCGGGCCCCAGC
>NZ_JBSGZP010000729.1:0-3508 GCF_053611065.1 Streptomyces sp. NPDC054840 | reverse complement strand
GGAGGGGCGGCAGGCGCACCGGCGCCCGCCGCCCCTCCGGCGTTTCCCGGGACGGCGCGGGACCGGTCTCGGGGGGCGGGTCCTGGTGGGCGGAAATATGATGTGCACGGGCTTTTCGCGCAGCGGAAGCAGGGACGGATGGATGCACCTCGGAGCGTTCCGTGAGTCCTCGCCGTGCCCCGCGGGCGGCCAGCGCCGACCTGCTCAGCACGCTCGGGCGGCTCGCCGACCAGGCCCGCCGCGGGGTGGAGCTGCAGCAGGCCCGGGTGGACCTGGCCGAGGCACTGCAGAGCGAGATGCTGCCCGCCACGCTGCCCGCACTGCCGGGCCTGCGGACCGCCGCCCGGTACGCGCCGGCCCGCCACGGCCTGGACATCGGCGGCGACTGGTACGACGGCTTCCGGCTGCCCGAGGACGCTCTCGCCTTCTGCATCGGTGACGTCCAGGGGCACGACGTGGAGGCGGCCGCCTTCATGGGGCAGGTGCGGATCTGCCTGCGCGCCGTGGCGGCCGTCGTCGTCGATCCCGGCGAGGTACTGAGCCGGGCCAACGAGGTGCTGCTCTCCATGGACCGCGACCTCTTCGCGACCTGCACTCTGCTCCGCTTCGACCCGGAGACAAGGGAACTGGAGACCGCCCGGGCCGGCCATGTTCCGGCGATCTGGGCCACCGTCGACGGCGCGTACGGCATAGCCGAGGACGACGGCGGGCTGCCGCTGAACCTGGTGCCCGGCGCGGGGTACGCGGTGACCCGCCGCCGGCTGACGAAGGCCGGGTCGATCGTGCTGCTCACCGACGGTGTGGTCGAGGGGCCGAAGTTCCCGATCGAGGTGGGCCTGGAGCGGGTGGCCAAGGTGGTGCGGGAGGCCGCGGGCACCGATCCGGGCGAGCTGGCCGCCGAGGTGATGAAGGTGGCCGACTCCACCGGCCACACGGACGACGCCGCCGTGCTCGTGCTCAGCCACGACGCCCGGCCCGACCCCCGGGAGACGGCCCGGGCCCTGTCGTCGAAGTAACACCGCTCAGGCCCTGCGGGCCGCGGGCGCCTCCCGGGGGTTGCCGGGGGAGGGACCTCGACCGACAGGGCCAGGAGGCCCTGCCGGCCGCGAGCCCGGCCTGATGGGCGAGACGCCCCCTCGCGCGTGTCACGGCCCGCCGGGACGCCCGGCTGTTGTCTGATGCTGTGGTGCGCACCGAGGGATGGCGACGTCTGCCCGCAGCTCTGCTGCCGATCCTCGCCGTCGCCGTCGCCTACTACCTGGGCGGCCTGATCGGCCTGTGCCAGCGTGTGGTCGTCAACGGCGCCGAGGTGACACCGCTGTGGCCGCCGACCGGCATCGCGGTGGCCTCCCTGCTCTGGCTGGGCCTGCGGGCGTGGCCCGGGATCGCGCTCGGTACGTACCTCACCATCGAGCAGATCAGCGATTTCGACCTGTCCAGCCTGATCATCGTCGCGGGGAACGTCCTCGCCCCCGTGTGCGCGTACCTGATGCTCCGCCGGGCGGGTTTCCGTACCGAGATGGCCCGGCTCCTGGACGCCTTGGCGCTGGTCTTCCTCGGCGGTCTGCTGCCCATGCTGATCAGCGCGACGATCGGAACCGCCACTCTGGTGCTCACCGGGGATCTGCCGATGTCGCAGTTCTGGCCGGTCTGGGCGGCCTGGTGGGCCGGGGACGCGATGGGCGTGCTCGTACTGACCCCGCTGCTGCTCGTCCTGCGCAGGGTCACGACGGTCCGGCGGCCCCGGGAGGGCTACCGGGAGGGCTACCGGGCGGCCGAGGCGGTGGCCCTGGTGGTCGCCTCCGTCGCCGTCACCCTCCTGGCCACCCGCAGCCCCCTCTCGCTGCTCTTCCTCGTCTTCCCGCTGATCATCTGGGCGGCCGTACGCTTCCAGCTCGCCGGGAGCGCCCCGGTCACCCTGTTGGTGTCGGTCCTGGCGATCGCGGCGGCGACCGCCCGCGTCGGGCCGTTCGCCCACCACACCCTCTTCGAGATCATGATCAACCTGCAGGGCCTCACCGGTGCGGCGGCCCTGACCGGGCTGATGCTGTCGGCCCTGGTCACCGAGCAGAACAACGTCCGCCTGAAGATCGAGCAGGTCTGCGAGGACCTCGCCGAACTGGTGGAGCACCTGGCTCCGGGCAAGCCGGATAGATAGGGGCCGGTTGCCGGAGGCGGCGGTGTGGGCCGGTGGCGCACGACACGAGCCGCGGAGAATCCATGCCGTCAGGGCACCCGCCCGTAGGCCGTCTCTTTCGGATCTTGCCGGGCCCGCGAAGCCCGACACCGCCGGCCGCGTTGTCGGGGCTCCCGAGTACGTCCAGTACGCAGGAGCCCCTCCGCCTTGCCGGGCACGGCACCGGACGCCGCGGACTCGGCCGACAAGATCCGAAAGAGACGGCCTAGCCCCGCCCGGGCCACACCACCAGGGGGCTACCAGGCCAGCTGCGAGATCTCCTCGGCGACCACCGCGCACGCGTCCGCCGCCGGGTCGATCAGAGGGAAGTGACCGACCGCGTCGAGGAGGGTCAGCCCGACCATCTCCCCCGCCTTCGCGGCCGCCGCCACATACGCCTCGGCCACCTGCTGCGGGACCACGATGTCGTCCCGGCCCTGGACCACCGCCGTGGCGATCCCGGTCGGCAGCAGCGCCGCCGGATCGGCGCACGGCAGCCGTTCGTCCCAGTGGTCCGCCCCGCCCAGCAGCTGCGCGCTCGCGCCGCCGCACACACCCAGTTCCTCCGCCACCGCGAAGTCCGCGATCGGGGCCAGTGCCACCACGCCCCGCAGCATCGGCGGGGCGGGCAGCCGCCACGGGGAGCCGGCCGGGAGCACGTGCCGGGCGGCGGCCCACAGCGCGAGGTGGCCGCCCGCCGAGTGGCCGGTGACGACCGTGCGGCGGACATCGGCCTGCGGGAGTGCATCGGCCGCCAGCCCGGGGAGGGCGTCCATCGCGGCGGCGACATCGTCGAAGGTCTCCGGCCAGCGCCCGGCGACCGGCCCTTCGGCATTCTGGTGCGGCAGCGAACTACCGCGCCGGTACTCGATGTTGGCGACGGCGAAGCCCCGCCGGGCCAGGAAGTCCGCGAGCGGCGTGACGTGCTGCCGGTCGTACGGGGCCCGCCACGCGCCGCCGTGCAGCAGCACCACGAGCGGGGCCGGGCCCCGGGTCTCACCGCGCGGGGCGTAGAAGTCGACGACGTGATCGCGGTGTTCCCCGTACGCGGCGGTCGCGTCCGGCGCCACGGCCGGGTGGGCGAAGGCCGAAGCGGCCTCCGCGGCGTCCCGTTCCACTGCGGCGGGGTCCGTCATCGGCTCAACCTCTCGGTAACGCGTGGGACAGCGGGGCCAGATGTTCCGGTGTTCCGGCAGAGCGGGACCGTATCAGTCTGGAACAGGAGCTTCCGTGCGGGGCCCGGAATATGACCGGGCGGACGGGGCCGTAGCCCCGCCCGCCCGGTGATGTGACGTTTCGCTACCGAGTCACCCGAAAATGTGACCCAGTGTC
>NZ_JBSGZP010000728.1:0-3519 GCF_053611065.1 Streptomyces sp. NPDC054840 | reverse complement strand
CCTTCTTCATCCGGCTGCGCACCACGAGGGTCACGGCGAGCCCGAACAGCACGGCCAGCCCCAGCGCCAGCCAGGAGAACCGCTTCAGCCACGGCTCGGCGACGATCCCGACCGAGTAGATGACGGCCGTGGTGCCGCCGGCCCAGAGGATGCCGCCGAGGACGTTGGCGACGAGGAAGCGCCAGTACGGCATGTGCAACACGCCTGCCAACGGCCCGGCGAAGATCCGGAGCAGGGCCACGAACCGCCCGAAGAAGACGGCCCACATCCCCCACTTCTCGAAGGAGCGTTCCGCCAGCGCCACCTGCTGGGGTCCGAAGTGCTTGGGGAAGCGCCGGCCGAGCCGCTCCAGCAGCGGCTTGCCGCCCCGGCGGCCGATCGCATAGCCGATCGAGTCACCCACGATCGCCCCGGTGATCGCGCAGAGCCCCAGGATCACGGGGTCGATCTCCCCGTGCTGCGAGGCCAGCAGCGCCGAGCTGACCAGGACGATCTCTCCCGGCAGTGGGATGCCGAGGCTCTCGAGCCCGATGACCAGACCTACCAGGAGATAGATACTGACCGCCGGAATCGTCTCCAGCCATTCCTGGATGTGCACCGGTACGTCCTCCCGTGTCGTCCCCGGCGCGCCCCCTGTGACACGCCGAACGGGCAGCCTATCGGCTCGCCACGACCGCCTTGGACCTCAGTGCCAGTTCACGCGACGAACGGCCCACGAACACCTGCCGTCGGCCGGCACCCAGCACCCAGGCATGCTGCTCCGGGTCCCATGACGACAGCGCCCGCGCGGTGATGTCGAGGGTGACCCGCTCCGCCTCGCCCGGTGCCAGGACGAGCCGCCGGTAGCCGGCCAGCGCCCGCACCGGCTGGTCGAGCTCCAGCTCCGCGGACGGGCCGACGTACACCTGGGCCACCTCGGTGCCCTTGCGGCGACCGGTGTTGCGGACGGTGAACTCCACGCGCAGCCCACCCCGCTGCGGCCGGACGGTGAGCTTCTCGTACTGCCAGGTGGTGTACGAGAGCCCGTGCCCGAAGGGGAACAGGGGGGTCACCCGCTGGGCGTCGTACCAGCGGTGGCCCACGTGGATGCCTTCGGAGTACTCCTGCCGGCCGCCCACGCCGGGGTAGCGCAGCGGCTCGCCGCCGACGGGGGTGGCTTGCTCGTCGGCCGGGAAGGTCTGGGTGAGGCGGCCTCCGGGGTCCACGTCGCCGAAGAGGAGGTCGGCGGTGGCTCCCGCGCCCTCCTGGCCGGGGTAGTACATCTGGAGGACCGCTCCGGTACGCGAGAGCCACGGCATGGTCGTACTGGAGGAGGTGTTGAGCACGACGGTCGTCCGGGGGTTCGCGGCGGTCACCGCCTCGATCAGCCGTTCCTGCCCGCCCGGGAGCGCCAGCGAGGTCCGGTCCCGGCCCTCGGTGGCGTCCTCGTAGGCGAACAGCACCACGCTGCGGGCCGCCTTCGCGGTCTTCACGGCGTCGGCGAGATCCGCGGCGCGGGTCGCCCCGGTGGTGTGCCGGAGCCGGAAGCGCTGGCCCTTGTCCCCGCCCTCGGCGGTCACGGCGAGCCGGTGGGTGCCCGCCTTGAGGGCGAGGGTGGTGCGGCGGACGCTCATCCCGTCGGGTGCGGAGCCGAGCAGTCCGCCGGCGAAGTACTCGGCCACACCCTGCCGGACAGGGAACAGCTCCTCCCCGTCGAGGCGTACGACGGGACGCTTCCCGGTGTAGTGGACGAGCAGGGTCCACTCGTCGTCGGCCGCGAGCCGGAACTCCCCCTCATGGCTCCAGACCCGCCCGGGCTCCACGGCCCGCGCGTCCAGGTCGGCGACCGGGTTCAGCAGCCTCCCCGGGAGCGGCCGCCCGTAGAGGTCCTCCCCGAGGGCGTAGCGGACGGTCGAACCCTTCCCGGCCCGTCGCCGGATGGCGGTGAGCGGGGCGTCCGCCCCGTCGGGCACCACGTGCGCGCTGCCCCCGCCGCCGACGAAGGGCACCTGGCCGGTCGGTCCGATCACCGCGATCGAGCGGGCGGCGGCGCCGGTCAGGGGAAGGGTGCCGTGTTCGTTGCGCAGCAGCACGGCCCCGGCGGTGGCCACCTTGCGGGCGGTCCGGGCCCCGGCGGCTCCGTCGCGCGGGGGCCGGGCGGCGGGCGGGGCCGCGAGCAGGCCGAAGCGGTCCATGGTGGTCAGGATCCGGTGGACGGCGAGGTCTACGGCGGCCTCCGGTACGGAGCCGCCGCGCACCGCCTCGCGCAGCGGTCCGCCGAAGTGGGTGCCGTGGGGCATCTCCATGTCGAGGCCGGCGCCGATGGCGGCGACCGTGCTGTGGGCGGCGTCCCGGTCGGACATCACCCAGCCGTCGAACCCCCAGCTGCCGCGCAGCAGTTCGTCGAGCAGCGGCCTGCTCTCGCAGGCGTGGACGCCGTTGACCTTGTTGTACGCGCCCATGACGGCGCCCGCGCCGGCCGCCACGGCGGCTTCGAAGCCCCGTAGCTCGGTTTCGTGGAGGGTCTGCTCGGCGGCGATCACGTCGACGGTGTCGCGGCCGTGCTCCTGGTTGTTGAGGGCGAAGTGCTTGACGGTGGCGATCAGGCCCTCGTCCTGGATGCCGCGGACCATCTCGCCCACGAGGTCGGCGGTCAGGTGCGGGTCCTCGGCGAGGGTCTCGAAGTTCCGGCCCGCGTACGGGGTGCGGATGAGGTTGGCCATCGGCGACAGCACGACGTCCTGGCCGAGCGCCCGGCCCTCGCGGCCGATGACACGGCCGTACTCGCGGGCCAGCGCCGGATCGAAGGCGGAGGCGAGCAGGACCGGCGCGGGCAGTGCGGTGGCGGGTCTGGCGACGCGGACCCCGGCGGGCCCGTCGGCGAGGCGCAGGGGCGGGATGCCCAGGCGGGGTACGCCGGGGACGTAGCCGGCCTGGCCGAGGGAGGTGGGGTCGGGGGCTCCGTGCAGCAGGGCGGTCTTCTCGTCGAGGGTGAGCCGCTCCAGCAGGGCTTCGATCCGGGCGGCGCCCGTGGCCCGGGGTCCGGCCGGTGCGGCGGGCGGCTCCTTGGCGCCCTCGCCCGGCGGCACCCCTGGCACGCAGGCGCCCGCTGCGAGGGCCGTGCCCGCCGTGCCCGCCGCCGCGAGCAGGCGCATCGCGGAACGTCTGGACACGGCCTCGCTCATGGGCGCTCCCTGCGGCGTGGGTCGGGCGGGAGCGGCCCGCGCCGGACCGCTCCCGCGCCCACTGTGCGCCGCGCGCCCGCCGGGTCCGCCGAGACGCGCTACCGCGGTGTGAAGGTTCAGCCCTCCGGCAGCGGCGGCGCCTTCTCGACGCCGGGCCGGGTCTCGGCCTGTCACCGTACCCGCGCCCCGGTGCGGTGGCCGCGCGCGACTGCGGTCCCCCACGACGGCCCGAGCGCTCCCTCGCGTCCTGCGGCGGTCCGACTCCGGCCAGGTCGTCTCTTTCGGATCTTGTCGGTCGGGCCCGCGTTGTCCGGTGCCGTGCATCGCAAGGCGGAGGGGCGCCCGTGTACTGGAC
>NZ_JBSGZP010000727.1:0-3533 GCF_053611065.1 Streptomyces sp. NPDC054840 | reverse complement strand
GTCCAAGGACGGTCCCGTAATCCCCGGTGGATCGGCGCACGGCGTCGGATGCGGTGCATCGCAAGGCGGAGGGCGCCCCTGTACTGGGCGTGTTCGGGTGTTCCGACAATGCGGCGAGGTGCCGTGGCCGGCGTCGTGCGCCCGCCGGGGATGACGGGAGAGCCCTTAGGCGGGGATCACATCATGTCTTCGATGTCGGCGGCGATCGGGTCGGCGTCGGTGCCGATGACGACCTGGATCGCGGTGCCCATCTTGACGACGCCGTGGGCGCCGGCGGCCTTGAGCGCGGCTTCGTCGACCTTGCTGGGGTCGATGACCTCGGTGCGCAGGCGGGTGATGCAGCCCTCGACCTCTTCGATGTTCTCGATGCCGCCGAGCCCGGCGACGATCTTCTCAGCCTTGGTGGCCATGTGTGTCTCCCTGAGTGTTTCGAAGAACGAGTCTCGGCGGTCGGTACGCGGCTACCCACCTGTGCGGTCTGCTTTGTCACGGTAACGCACGGTTGGCCCATCTACGCGAGCGCATGACCGACCCCTGCCGAATGATGACGATCAGCAGCAACCTGCCCGACAACTGGTCTACACCAGTGTGCCGTACGCGTTGCCGCAGCCAAAAACGGGCCGGTCAGGGAGGACGTCGATGAGCGCGAAGAGCGCCCCCGCAGCGCCGCAACCGAATTGGCGGCACAGCGCGTTCCAGGGTTTGCAGAAGATGGGCCGGAGTCTGCAGCTCCCGATCGCCGTCCTGCCCGCGGCCGGCATCCTGTTGCGGCTGGGACAGCCGGACGTCTTCGGTGCTGACGGCCTGCGGTGGACGGACGTCGCCAAGGTGATGGCGGGCGCGGGCGGTGCGCTGCTCGACCCGGATCTCGGTCTCCCCCTCCTCTTCTGCATCGGCGTCGCCATCGGCATGGCGAAGAAGGCGGACGGTTCGACCGCCCTCGCGGCCACGGCGGGCTTCCTGGTCTACCGGGGGGTGCTGCACGCGTTCCAGAAGGCCTGCCCAGTGGGGACCAAGGACATCGGGGGCGGCTGTCTGGGGCCGAACGACACGTTCGTGGCGTACACGTACCAGAACCCGGGGGTCTTCGGCGGCATCGTCATGGGCCTGCTGGCGGCCTGGTTCTGGCAGCGGTATCACCGGGTGAAGCTGGTGGACTGGCTCGGCTTCTTCAACGGCCGGCGGCTGGTACCGATCATCATGTCCTTCGTGGCGATCGCCTTCGCCGCGCTCTGCCTGTGGGTCTGGCCGCCGGTCGGGGACGCGCTGGAGAGCTTCTCCGACTGGCTGCGCGGGCTGGGCGCCTGGGGTGCGGGCATCTTCGGTATCGCGAACCGGGCGCTGCTGGTGATCGGCCTGCACCAGTTCCTGAACGTGCCGATGTGGTTCCAGTTCGGGTCCTACACGGCGGCGGACGGGAAGACGTATCACGGCGACATCAACATGTTCCTGCACGGCGACCCGAACGCGGGCCTGTTCCTGTCCGGCTTTTTCCCGATCATGATGTTCGCGTTGCCGGCGGCGGCGCTGGCGATCACGCACTGCTCCAAGCCGCAGCGGCGCAAGGAGGTCGGCGGTCTGATGCTGTCGGTGGCCTTGACCTCGTTCGTCACCGGGATCACCGAGCCGCTGGAGTACTCCTTCCTCTTCGTCGCGCCCGTGCTGTACGTGGTGCACGCGGTGCTGACGGGCGTGTCGATGGCGGTGACCTGGGGGCTGGGCGTCCATGACGGCTTCAGTTTCTCGGCGGGCCTGATCGACTACGTCATCAACTGGAATCTGGCGACGAAACCGTGGTTGATCGTTCCGATCGGCCTGTGCTTCGCGCTCGTCTACTACGTGGTGTTCCGGTTCGCGATCACGAAGTTCGATCTCGCGACGCCCGGGCGGGAGTCGGACGAGGAGATCGCGGCGATGGAGTCGGAGACCACGAAGGCGTGAGGCCGCTTCCCGACAGGACGGGAGCGAGGTCCGTCAAGGGCCTCCGGATCACGATCCGGGGGCCCTTCGGCATGTCCCGTGACATGTGATCCAGGCCACAGGAAATCGAAGGTTCCTTATCTAACCCTCACCGTGTTACAACTGGTCTACACCATGAATTGGTGTAGACCACGACCGCTTCCCCCGGCGGCGTGTCCCCCTTTCTGAGACGTCGCCGTCCCTCGTGGTTGTACCCCTTGGCGGCGCCTTGCTCCCCCCGGAGGAAGTTATGAGTACGGCTACTGACGCCGCTGCGCCGCCCGCCAAGAAGCGGGGATCCGGCCTGATCCAGGGTCTGCAGAAGGTCGGCCGCAGCCTCCAGCTGCCCATCGCCGTCCTGCCCGCCGCCGGCATCCTGCTGCGTCTCGGTCAGCCCGACGTCTTCGGCAAGGACGGTCTCGGCTGGGGCAAGGTCGCCACGGTGTTCGCCACCGCCGGTGACGCGGTCTTCTCCAACCTGCCGCTGCTGTTCTGCATCGGCGTCGCCATCGGCTTCGCCAAGAAGGCGGACGGCTCCACCGCGCTCGCCGCGCTGGTCGGATTCCTGGTCTACAAGAACGTCCTCACCGCCTTCCCGGTGACCGAGGCCGTCATCAACACCACCGAGAACAAGGGTGTCGACGTCGCCGCGACGTACAACAACCCCGGCGTCCTCGGCGGCATCGTCATGGGTCTGCTCGCCGCGGTCCTGTGGCAGCGCTTCCACCGCACCAAGCTCGTGGACTGGCTCGGCTTCTTCAACGGCCGCCGGCTCGTCCCGATCATCATGGCCTTCGTCGGCGTCCTCGCCGGTGTGTTCTTCGGTGTGGTCTGGGAGCCGATCGGCGAGCTCATCTCCCACTTCGGTGAGTGGATGACCGGGCTGGGCGCCGCGGGCGCCGGCGTCTTCGGTGTCATCAACCGCGCGCTGATCCCGATCGGCATGCACCAGTTCGTCAACACCGTCGCCTGGTTCCAGATCGGTGACTTCACCAACGCCGCCGGCGAGGTCGTCCACGGTGACCTGAACCGCTTCTTCGCCGGTGACCCGGAGGCCGGTCTGTTCATGACGGGCTTCTTCCCGATCATGATGTTCGGCCTCCCGGCCGCCGCCCTGGCCATCGCCCACACCGCTCGCCCGGAGCGCCGCAAGGCCGTCACCGGCATGATGGTCTCGCTCGCCCTCACCTCGTTCGTCACGGGTGTCACCGAGCCCATCGAGTTCTCGTTCATGTTCATCGCGCCGGTGCTGTACGCGATCCACGCCGTCCTGACCGCCCTGTCCATGGCGATCACCTGGGCGCTCGGGGTCCACGCGGGCTTCACCTTCTCCGCGGGTCTGATCGACCTCGGCCTCGGCTGGAGCAAGGCGACCAACCCATGGATGATCATTCCGATCGGCCTGGTCTTCGGAGCGGTCTACTACTTCGGGTTCCGCTTCGCGATCGTCAAGTTCAACCTCCCGACGCCGGGCCGCGAGTCCGACGAGGAGCTGGCCGAGATGGCCAAGGCGGAGGCCAAGTAGGGCAAGTAGGCCCCGCAGGACCGAAGAAGCCCCCGCTCTCCCGGAAGGG
>NZ_JBSGZP010000726.1:0-3545 GCF_053611065.1 Streptomyces sp. NPDC054840 | reverse complement strand
CCGTACACGGGCGCCCCTGCACCTTGCGATGCACGGCACCGGACGCCGTGGCCTGACCGGTGCCCCTCCGACGACACGGCTCAGCGGGTGGCCTGGCGTCGGACCTCGACGCTTCCAGCGCCACCTCGCCCGCGCGCCGACAGGCAGGCAGCTGCCGGGTCGCTCCTCCAGAAGAATCCCGGCTCCTTCGGCGAGCAGCTGACCAGAAGGTTCTTCGCCTGCCGGCGGTACAGCAGTTGTCCTCATGGCGACCAGGCACGGTTCCGGGACCGCTCGCCGCAGTGGGCGAGTTCGACGCGTCGGATATCACCGCGGAAGGGGATGCGGTGATCAGCCCTCCCCAGCGCGCCTCGCGGCCTGCTCCTCGCTCGCGCGGGGATGGCACCCGGCACCCGGACGTCGCCTCCCGCCCGCAAGACGACGTCCAGGTCCCGGTTTTCACGCCCCGTTGGTCCCGCTGACCCGTTCGACCGGGATCCACAGCTGCGAGTCCGTCTCCGCGCCGATCTCCACCGGCTGTGTCCGCAGCAGCTCCGGACCCGGCCGGCTCGCGTACGGGTTCGAGGGGAACCACTGCGTGAACACGTCACGCCACAGCTCCTGGAGGGCGTGGGGATACGGCCCGTGGTTGTCGAAGACAGCCCAGGCCCCGGCCGGCACGTCGAGGGCGTCGAGCTCATCCGAGGCCGCCCCCGGGCCGGTGACGACACCGATCCAGTAGTCCACCTCGGCACCCTCCTCCCGGCTGTCGGTCAGGTGCACCACCGCCGACAGGACCCCCTTCGGCTCCCCGCCGGCCAGCTTCTTCATGCTGACGATCGCCTGCTCGTCCAGGCTCTCCACGTGTGCCGCGGCCTTCGCGTTGACCCCCTCGTGCACGAGGGGGACCCGCGCCTTCCTGCCGACGACCCGAAACGCTTCCTTCTCCACGATCCGGTACCGCATGGTCGTACTCCCTTCGACGACGACACGGAAGGACATGCGCGGCTGCGCCGTGAGCGTCGCACCCGTGCGCCGGGCCTCGCCCGGCCCGATGCCGTGCACCGACCGGAACGCCCGGGCGAACGCCTCGCCCGAGCCGTACCCGTACCGCACGGCCACGTCGAGCAGCGTCCGCTCCCCGCCCAGCACCTCGGCTCCGGCGAGCGTCATGCGCCGGCGCCGTACGTACACGGAGAGCGGCACCCCGGCGAGCGCGGAGAAGAGGCGCCGGAAGTGGTACTCCGACGTCATCGCGATCCGGGCGACTTCGAGGATGTCGACCTCCCGGCCGGCCTCCGCTTCGAGGCAGCGCTCGATGTGGTCGAGCGCCTGGTTGAGCTGCTCCAGCACGGGTGCGTGTCCTTCCCTCTGATGTCTTCACCGTAGGAAGCACCACCCTCCCAGGGCCCGATGATCCGTGCCCGGAACGATCGGGTGACCGATCATGCCCCTCAGCCGTAGCCACGGACGAAGGGCCCGAGATGATCTCGCGCCGGCCGCTCGACCTTCATCCCCCTGCCCCCGGTCCCAGCCCTTGATGACCCTGCACCGCCCACGGCGAACTTGATGCCGAAGGCTGACCCTCGAGCACGACGACGGCACCGTGACGGCCCGCGCCGATGCGACGGCATCAGGCCGGTGGCGGCGGGCAGCCCGCGACCGCACCACACGTACCCCTCTAGAAGAACCCGAGCTTCTTGGGGGAATAACTGACCAGGAGGTTCTTCGTCTGCTGGTAGTGCTCCAGCATCATCTTGTGGGTCTCGCGGCCGATGCCCGACTGCTTGTATCCGCCGAACGCGGCGTGCGCCGGGTACGCGTGGTAGCAGTTCGTCCAGACGCGGCCCGCCTGGATCGCGCGGCCCGCGCGGTAGGCGGTGTTGATGTCCCGGGTCCAGACGCCCGCGCCCAGGCCGTACGCCGTGTCGTTCGCGATCCGTACGGCGTCGTCGAAGTCGTGGAAGGAGGTCACCGACACCACCGGCCCGAAGATCTCCTCCTGGAAGATCCGCATGTGGTTGTCGCCCTCGAAGATGGTCGGCTCGACGTAGAAGCCGCCCGCGAGGTCACCCTCCAGTTGCCGCCGTTCGCCGCCCGTGAGGATCTTCGCGCCCTCCCGCCGGCCGATCTCCACGTACGACAGGACCTTCTTCAGCTGCTCCTCCGAGGCCTGTGCCCCGATCATGGTGTCCGTATCCAGCGGGTGCCCCGGCACGATCAGTTCGGTACGGGCGACGGCCGCGTCGAGGAACTCCCCGTACCGGCCCCGCTCGACCAGCGCCCGCGACGGGCTCGTGCATACCTCGCCCTGGTTGAGGGCGAACATGGTGAAGCCCTCAAGAGCCTTGTCGCGCAGGTCGTCGTCCGTGGACCAGATGTCGTCGAAGAAGAGGTTCGGGCTCTTGCCGCCGAGTTCCAGGGTGACCGGCTTCAGGTGCTCGGCCGCGTACTGCATGATGAGCCGACCGGTGGCCGTCTCCCCCGTGAAGGCGATCTTCGCCACGCGCGGGCTGGACGCCAGCGGCTTGCCCGCCTCCTCCCCGAAGCCGTTGACGATGTTGACCACGCCCGGCGGCAGCAGGTCCGCCACCAGGCTCAGCCAGTAGTGGACGGAGGCCGGGGTCTGCTCGGCCGGCTTGAGGACCACGGTGTTGCCCGCCGCCAGCGCCGGGGCCAGCTTCCACACCGCCATCAGGATCGGGAAGTTCCACGGGATGATCTGCCCGACCACGCCCAGCGGTTCGTGGAAGTGGTAGGCGACGGTGTCGTCGTCGAGCTGACTCAGCGCGCCCTCCTGTGCGCGCAGGGCCCCCGCGAAGTACCGGAACTGGTCGACGGCCAAGGGCAGGTCGGCCGCCAGGGTCTCGCGTACCGGCTTGCCGTTCTCCCAGGTCTCCGCGACCGCGAGGGCCTCCAGGTTCTGTTCCATCCGGTCCGCGATGCGCAGCAGGACGGCCGAGCGCTCGGTGACCGGGGTACGCCCCCACGCGGGCGCCGCCGCGTGGGCCGCGTCCAGCGCCCGCTCCACGTCCTCGGAGGTGCCCCGGGCGACCTCCGTGAAGACCTGGCCGTTGACGGGGGAGGGGTTCTCGAAGTACCGGCCGCGGGCGGGCGGAGCGTACTCGCCGCCGATGAAGTGGTCGTAGCGGGGCGCGTACGACATGAGCGCCCCCTCGGTTCCGGGCGCAGCGTAGCGGGCCATGGTGTCCTCCCCTTGCCGGGCGCCGGCCGCCGTCGGACAGCGCTCGGGTGGAGGCTAGGAGCGAGCAGGTTGCGGAGACGTTGCACGCGATCGTGCGCGAGGGTCCGGGCGGGCGCCGAGCTCCCGGTCCAGGGCGTGTACGCGGGCCAGCGCGGCCGGTCGGCGCTCCGGCGGCAGCGCCGCCGCCAGCGCCCGCCACGCCTCCGGGTCGTCCGCGCCCCACGGGCGGCACACCCAGTCGGTCAGCAGCCCGGCATCGGCCCGCGCGACCACCGCCGCCCGCGCCTGGTCCTCGATCCGGCGCCGTAGCCGGACGATGCCGGGCGCGGTGGAGGCCGGCAGCAACGGCCCGGGGTAGTGG
>NZ_JBSGZP010000725.1:0-3562 GCF_053611065.1 Streptomyces sp. NPDC054840 | reverse complement strand
CAGCACCACCCCCACCACCTTAACCACCGCCGCGCGAGGGCGCAAACAGCGCCCTCGCGCGGAGTCTTATCCGACACGCTCATCGGAGGCCCTGCGGTGCACGAACTGCCGCAACAGCTGGCCAACGGCCTGGCCCTCGGTGCTCTCTATGGCCTCATCGCCATCGGGTACACCATGGTCTACGGCATCGTCCAGCTCATCAACTTCGCCCACGGCGAGATCTTCATGATCGGCGGCTTCGGCGCGCTCAGCGCCTACGCCATCCTCCCGACCGGCACCTCCCTGCTGATCGCGATACCCGTCATGATCATCGGAGGTGCCGCCACCTCCGTCGCCGTGGCCTGCGCAGCCGAACGCTTCGCCTACCGCCCACTGCGCAGCGCCCCCCGGCTCGCACCCCTCATCACCGCAATCGGCCTCTCGATCGCGCTCCAGCAGCTCGTCTGGCAGTTCTACCCGGACGCCAAGAAGGCCGTCAGCTTCCCTGAATTCAAGGGCGCCGCCTTCAAGATCACCGACAGCCTTGCGATCCAGCGCGCGGACCTCTTCGTCCTCATCCTCGCCCCGCTCTGCATGCTCGCCCTCGGCATCTTCGTCCAGAAGAGCCGCAGCGGCCGCGCCATGCAGGCCACCGCGCAGGACCCCGACACCGCGAAGCTGATGGGCATCAACACCGACCGCATCATCGTCATGGCCTTCGCCATCGGTGCCGCGTTCGCCGCCGTCGCCGCCGTCGCCTACGGCCTCGACAAGGGCCAGATCAACTTCGAGATGGGCTTCATCCTCGGCCTCAAGGCCTTCACCGCAGCCGTCCTCGGCGGCATCGGCAACATCTACGGAGCCATGGTCGGCGGCGTCGTCCTCGGACTCGCCGAAGCCCTCTCGATCGCCTACATCGAAGACATCCCCGGCATGTCGCAGCTCGGCGGTGGCGCCTGGTCCAACGTCTGGGCCTTCGTACTCCTCATCGTCGTCCTCCTCGTGCGGCCACAAGGCCTGCTCGGCGAGCGCGTCGCGGATCGGGCGTGAGAACCATGACCACCAACACCACCCCGCAGACCGCCGACACGGTGAAGCAGGCCCCCGCGCCCACCACCCTCCTCTACGCGGTCATCGCCGGCAGCCTCCTCACCATCGTCAGCGCCTTCCTCGCGTGGACATGGACCGCCGAATTCCCCGGCGACCTGACCTACTACGGCAGCCCCGCGGGCCTCCAGTACGTCACCCTCGCCGGAGCCGCCCTCACCCTCGCCCACGCGCTCTCCGCGCTCGGCATCAAGGGACTGCGCTGGCTCACCCCCAACGGCTCCCGCAAGGCCATCTTCTTCCTCACCCTCGGCAACCTCGCCGCCACCTGGTTCACGGTCATCTCCATCACCGTCGTCCTCGGCGGCGTCGTCAACCTGGAACCCGGCGCCTACGTCGCCCTCGTCGGCACGCTCATCCCGGTCCTCGCCGTGAACAAGCTCCCCGACGACACCCGCAAGGCGACCCCCGCCAAGCAGCTGCCCTCCTGGGCCGAAATCCTCATCATCACCGGCGTCTTCGCCATCGGCCTCTTCGTCATCACCTTCGGCATCGACACCGATGACAAGGAACCGCAGCTCTTCGTCGCCTACCTGATCACCGTCGGCCTCGCGGCCTTCGCGCTGAACAAGTCCGGCCTCTTCGCCCGCCTCGGCGGCCTCACCGCCAAGCACCGCCAGGTCACCCTGATCGGCTCCGCGGCCGCCGCCATCGCCTTCCCGTTCATCCAGCAGAGCGGCGACACCTACACGCTCATCGCGGTCAACATCCTGATCTTCGCGACCGTCGCCCTCGGCCTCAACGTCGTCGTCGGCCTCGCCGGCCTCCTCGACCTCGGCTACGTCGCCTTCCTCGGCGTCGGCGCCTACGCGGCCGCCCTGGTCTCCGGAAGCACCGCATCCGCCTTCGGCATCCACCTCCCCTTCTGGGCAGCGGTCATCGTCGGCGCCCTCGCCTCGCTCATCTTCGGCGTGGTCATCGGAGCCCCGACCCTGCGCCTGCGCGGCGACTACCTCGCCATCGTCACCCTCGGCTTCGGAGAAATCTTCCGCATCGCCATGGGCAACCTCGACGGCACCTCCGGCCCCGACATCACCAACGGCCCCAACGGCATCCCCAACATCCCCCACCTCGAACTCTTCGGGTGGAACTTCGGGGAATCCCACATCGTCGGCGGCATCACCCTCGGCGCCTACGCCAACTACTACTTCCTGATGCTGCTCGTGATGGCCCTGGTCATCGTGGTCTTCGCCCGCGCCGGCAGCAGCCGCATCGGCCGCGCCTGGGTCGCCATCCGCGAGGACGAGACCGCCGCCGAAGCCATGGGCATCAACGGCTTCAAGGTCAAGCTCATCGCCTTCGCCCTCGGCGCCACCCTCGCCGGCCTCGCCGGCACCGTCCAGGCACACGTCAACAGCACGGTCGTCCCCGAGAACTACGTCTTCGCCGGGCCCGTCCCGCCGAACTCCGCGTTCCTCCTCGCCGCCGTCATCCTCGGCGGCATGGGCACCATCCGCGGCCCCATCCTCGGCGCCGCACTCCTCTTCCTGATCCCGGCGAAGCTGGCCTTCCTCCAGGACTACCAGCTCCTCGCATTCGGCATCGCCCTCATCCTGCTCATGCGCTTCCGCCCCGAAGGCCTCATCGCCAACAAGCGCGCGCAGCTCGAGTTCCACGACGACACCGCTGACCAGGCCCCCACGGACCTGGCCACCGCCAAGGCGGGGGCGTGAACAACATGACGACCACCACGGACACCACCGGCACCACCACCAAGACCACGGTTCTCGAAGCCAAGGGCGTCACCATGCGCTTCGGCGGCCTCACCGCCGTCAAGAGCGTCGACCTCCAGGTCAACGCAGGCGAGATCGTCGGACTCATCGGCCCCAACGGCGCCGGCAAGACCACCTTCTTCAACTGCCTCACCGGGCTCTACGTCCCCACCGAGGGCAGCGTCAGCTACAAGGGCACCGTCCTGCCGCCCACACCCCACAAGGTCACCGCAGCCGGCATCGCCCGCACCTTCCAGAACATCCGGCTCTTCCACAACATGACCGTGCTGGAAAACGTCCTCGTCGGACGCCACACCCGCACCAAGGAAGGCCTCTGGTCCGCCCTGCTCCGCGGCCCCGGCTTCAAGAAGGCCGAAGCCGCAAGCGAAGCGCGCGCCATGGAACTCCTCGAGTTCATCGGCCTGGAGAACAAGGCCCAGCACCTGGCCAAGAACCTCCCCTACGGCGAACAGCGCAAGCTGGAAATCGCCCGCGCCCTCGCCAGCGACCCCGGCCTCATCCTCCTGGACGAGCCCACCGCCGGCATGAACCCGCAGGAAACCCGCGCTGCCGAAGAACTCATCTTCGCCATCCGCGACATGGGCATCGCCGTCCTCGTCATCGAGCACGACATGCGCTTCATCTTCAACCTCTGCGACCGCGTCGCCTGCCTCGTCCAGGGCGAAAAGCTCATCGAAGGCACCGCGTCCGAGGTCCAGGGCGACGAACGCGTCATCGCCGCCTACCTCGGCGAGCCCTTCGAG
>NZ_JBSGZP010000724.1:0-3571 GCF_053611065.1 Streptomyces sp. NPDC054840 | reverse complement strand
ACGAGTTCCTCAAGCAGCTGGTGGCCGAGCGTCGAATCGTCATCCGGTTGTCGGTGGAGCGGCTGTACGGGACGGCCTTGGACATCGGGTAGATGAGACCGCGTACGTGCGCGGTACGCGCACAGCCCTATGCGACGCGACCTCCGACGAGCCCCCATCGTGAGCGCACGGCACCGCAGGGCTTCTCGGCCAGGAGACGAGCAGCACAGTGCCTGAGGTTCTCTGCGGTGCGGAGCAGCCCGGCGACGCGCTGCGGGCGCGGGAGCCCTACGCGGACGGATGAGGCGTGGAGGCCACCCTCACCCCCAACCGCGTCGCGACGACGCGGGGCCACTCTGCCTCGTACTCATCAGGCTGGATTACAGGCAACCTCGCCGAGGGTACGGCCGTCACCATGCGGCTGTGCATGGTGAACGGCGACGAGCGGTCGTCGGTTGCGTCGCCGGTGCTGCGGATCGTGGAGCAGATCAGGCCGTGCAGGGTGGTACGGCTACAGCCCGAAGGGGTTCTCACGGACGAAGGGGCCGCTCGATCAGTCACTGGGCCGGCGCTAGTGCGGCAGGTCGGCGGCGGCGAGGTTCAGGTCGAAGGCGTGCGACCGGGTACCGACCGCACGAAGCGGCAGACTGGGGGCCGACGCTGGCCGAGATGCGGCGAGTGCTCAGGCCCGGCGGTCGACTGATCGCATCGGTGCAGCATCCTTTCGTGGACTACGCCATCCAGGACCCTCGGCCCGACTATCACGCGACCACCAACTACACCCAGGAATGGACCGACCTGGTGGGGCAGAACGCCCGGATGAGTTTCTGGCGCAGGCCACTGCACGCGATGACCGATGCCTTTACCGCGGCCGGGTTCCGTCTGGCCGTCCTCAGCGCACAGCCCGATCCGGCGGCCCGTGAGCTCTACCCCGACGACTTCCAACGCTTCTCGACCACGATGTGCTTCCTGTTCTTCGTTCTGGAGGTGCCCCCGGCTACCGGCTCGGCCGGGTAACGAGCAGCTGCGGTCGGCTCAGGGGCCGCGTGCTCGCCCCGGCCGACCGTAAGCCACCACGCCAGAAATCGGACCGCCCGGCGGTTCCTCCGAGCCGCTTTCGTGGGCTTCACGGAAAACACGGGTGGTACTCGTTCAGCCGGTGGCGCAAACAGTCAGGGCCTTGGCACGCCCCGGTCCCGAGCGGCCAAGTAGTGGCTCCAGCTGTCGTTGGCGTAGCTGGCCCAGCGGTTGGCAGTGCTGGGGTGCAGGCCGAACAGGTCGGCGACGATGATCGGCGGCAGGTCCATTACGGCTTCGATCATTGCGGTATTGCGTGCGGTGAGAACGGGGAGGCCGTGTGAGCGCAGGAGGGCGCCGGCGCCGAGGGGGTTGCGGGCACGGCGCGGCGCTTGGCCGGGCAGCGGGTAGTGGCTCCCGTCGTCGAGCTGGCGGCGGAAGTATCCGGTGCCAGGGTCTTCCATCCCCGGTAGCCGCACCGGCCGGGGACCTGCGCCGTACGGCACAGGCTCGCGAGACCGAGCCCTGTCCGCGCCGGCCCGGCCCGGCGTCAGCAGACGTACGTCAGCGGACCGCTCGGACCGCGCCGAAGCCGTTGGGGTCGGCGGAGTTCCGCATCACACGGCACCAAGGCGGTGGAATTGATGGGTGGCCAGCGGGAACAGGCACGACGAGAGGAGGTTCGACTGCAGCTCTCCGGTGAGGGCGGACGCCAGGAATTGCGTGCACGATACGGAGAAATGTTCCCATCGGGGGCCGCGCGCCTCGTTCACCATGACGGTCCATTCGTCCGGCTCACGGCCTGGAAGGACCAGCCAGTACAGGCATTCTCCGTTGTCCGTGGTCGCCCATGGGATGAGCGAGGATCCCTCGGTCTCCAGTTCTTCCGGCTTCTTCTCGACAGTCCACAGGTCTTCCAG
This sequence comes from Streptomyces sp. NPDC054840, assembly GCF_053611065.1. Lineage (NCBI taxonomy): Bacteria > Bacillati > Actinomycetota > Actinomycetes > Kitasatosporales > Streptomycetaceae > Streptomyces > Streptomyces sp. NPDC054840. The sequence goes on along the minus strand of NZ_JBSGZP010000724.1, from coordinate 1,655 downwards.
GTCTTCGAACTGGTACGTGGCCCACTTGAGGAGGTCGTAGTGCTTGTTGGGGCAGTCGGGCTCCAGGACGTAGAGGTAGTCGTCCCAGTTGCTTCCTCCGTAGACGCCGATGAGCTCTTTGTAGTCGCCGGGGAGACCGACCGCGAGGGTGCGTTCGACCTCGTCCCAGTCCTTGTGGCGGGGCCGGCTCGGTGCCGGGAAGATTTCGAGAAGACGGGCAAGGGCGCTGGTCACGGGCTGGGTCCTGTTCCTGAGGGTTGGGAAGGGTGTCGCGTGCAGTGGGTGCGGGCCCGGCGCCCGCCAGCTGGGCTTGCCCCAGGCACGAGTCGCGACGCTACGTCCGGTGCGGCGTTTGTGACCGCCCGACACCGATGCTGTGCGTCCCCACGTGACAAGCAGCGCCGGCGGACAAGCAACAACGACACCGCCCGTCGGGAGTACGACGGAGACGAAGCGATCTGCGCAGAGCTGTGCCGTACCTGGCGCGGGCACCACCGTTCGTGAGACCGGGCACCCGCGGTCCCGCCCGTGGCCGTGCGGCAGGTGTTGCCGATCGCGGCGGCCGGAGGCGTTGGCCATGCTTTTTGCCGTGCGGGCGCCGACCGGTTCGGGCGAGAACGTATTCTCGCTGATCGTGACGGTGCGAAGTCGGGTGTGGGGTGTGGCCTCCTGGATGGCATGGGCGAGGGGGGGCGCTGCGGCGCCGTGGCACGAAGCGGCTATCGACGACGCCCACCGCCTGCTGGTTGAGGGCATGTTCGAGGAGGCCGAGGAACGGGCGCGGGGTGTCGTTGCGGTTCGTGAGGGTGTGTGGGGGCGGGACCGGCGGCCTGGCACTGTCTGGAGGGGCAGGTACTGCGCCGTTCTGGCGGCGGTGCTCCATGGGCGGGGGGCGTCGGTGCTGGCTGAGACTGAAGGCCTGATCGCCGAACTGGAGCACCTGACCGGCGCGAACCGGCTGCTGTTGCTGCAGGTCCGGCTGTGCCGCGCGTGGGTGCTGATCGAGGAGGGACGCGCCGCCGAGGCGGAGGCCGAGGCCACGTATGTCCTGCAGGCGTTGACGCGGATCATGCATCTGACCAGTGTCTGGGATCTCGAGCTGTGGGCTCTGCTCTGCATAGGTGACGCTTTGCGCGCGCTGGACCGGCATGAGGAGGCGGAGACGATCGCCCGCGGGCATCTGCCGCGGGCCGAGGAGATGGCCGCCGACCTGCAATGTCTGCTGGTTCGCAGTCTGTCGGGTCAGGGGCGTCATGCGGAGGCCTTGGCCGAGTCCGGCAGGCAGTATCCCGAGTGGCTGCCTGCCGCCCGCGGAGAGCTGGAGCTCGCCACGGCCGTGGCCCTGCACGGCCTGGGCCGCCACGACGAGGCGAAGGAAGAGGCCCTGCGGGCGCTGACCGCATGCGAACGCTCCCTCCATCCCAGCCACCCCCGCGTGGGCGAGGTCCGGGCGCTGCTCGCCCGCATAGCTTCCGTCTGACACGACCATCGCGCGCAGAGGCCGCGTACCCGATCGAGGTGATCACAGACCCATCGGGTGCAGGTGGACGAGCGGGCCGGACAGCGGCGGCGCCAGGGGCTGCGCGTCCGCGTAACCCGGTCGGGCCCGGCCCGTTGATACCGGCGGACGGTCCCGGCCCTGTCGTCCATCCGTC
>NZ_JBSGZP010000723.1:0-3579 GCF_053611065.1 Streptomyces sp. NPDC054840 | reverse complement strand
GGCGCTCGCCCCCCACCCCCGGGCGCAGCCCGACCCGAACCACACACCACCGAGCACCCCGCAGGGAACACCACCCCACCCCCCAGCCCCGCCGGCTATGCCGTTGTACGCGCTCGCGCCGAACGGTGTCCGGAGGTGGAGGAGCCCACGTGGACCAGGTCTCCCGCACACCGCGGGCAGATCCGCTCCCGGCCCTTGTCGTAGGGCTGCGTGTACGAGGCCCGGCAGGGCAGGCGGACGTAGGAGGTCTTCGCGTGAGCCATGCGAGCAGCGTAGGCAGCAGCCGCGCGGGAACGACACGATTGCCGTGGCCGCCGCCCTCGCTCCGGGTTAAGAGGCGGTCGGTCAGTCACCGGAGGGACGCACCCACCCCGACGCCCCCACCTCTCCGTCCAGTGCCGGCACCTGAGCGGAAGTCGGCAACTGCCACTGACACCAGGCCCGCTCAGGGGAGGTCAGGGGAGGTCAGGTCACTTGGCTGCCGCCAGGCGCGCCTTGAGCATCGTGACCGTGCTCACCAGCTTCGGGAGGCCTTCCGTCTGGACCGCCATGATGCCCCGGGAGACCTGGCCCGCCTCGTTCTTCGCGGCTCCGTCGGCGCACTCGGCCGCTCCGCGCCTGAATCCGCCGAGCGCCTCCTTCCAGAACCGCTGGGCGGCTTCGTCCGGGATCGGGTCGAGCTTCTCGGCCTTGGCGGTCTGGGCCAACAGGTCCTGGCATGCAGGCCCCTGCACGTCGATCGTGCGCATGCTCACTTCGTTCACCCGGCCGGCGTCCTCGTTCAGCTTCCTGATCTGGGCCTCCCCTCCCGAGCTGTACCAGTCCTCCAGCCGCTCGGCCGGGCTCCGGGAGCAGCCTCCCAGTAACAACGTGACGGCTGCGAGGGTGACGGTGACGCGGGTCGCGACGGGGACACGCACACGGAATCTCATGGAACCTGAACCCCCCTGGATCGGTCCGACCGATGCTGCCAGGGACGCTCCGGGCCCGTGCCCCTCGTGATGGTTTCGTGACGGGCCGCCGGTCAGCGCGAGATCGCCGTCCCCAGGGAGTAGGCGCACAGGAACTTCGGCGCGCCCTGCTCGTAGAAGACGTCGAGGGCGGTGATCGTGAATCCCGCCGCCACCAGCAGGTCCGGGGCGGAGCGGGTGAGGTGGCAGCCGCCCAGCAGCCGCTTGTTCAGCGGTTCGATCCGTCGCTGCAGGCGCCGCACGCGCCAGTCGCTCTCCGGGGCGAGCCCGTGTTCGATGAAGTGCAGGGTTCCGCCGGGCTTCAGTACGCGGCGCAGCTCGCGCAGGGCGGCCAGGGCGTCCGGGATGGTGCACAGCGTCCAGGTGGACAGCGCGGAGTCGAAACCGTCGTCGTCGAAGGGCAGCGACTGGCCGTCCAGGCCGGCCCTTCGCACCGGGACGCGAGCGTCCCGTACGCGTTTCGCGGCCAGCCGCCACGCGACGTCGGACGGCTCGACCGCCGACACGCCCGTGACGCCCTGCGGATAGAAGGGGACGTTGTGTCCCGCGCCGAAGCCGACCTCGACGACCTCTCCCACCAGCCCGTCGCAGACCCGGCGTCGCAGCGGCCGGCCCGTCTTGGCCCCGCAGGCGACGTTGATGATCCGCGGCACTGCCTGCTCGGCGTAGAACCCAATGGCGGCCTCCGCGTCTCGCCCTTGCTCCTCAGGATGGCACCGCCGCGCCCCACCCGCCCACGCCACCTCACCGACTGACAACCCAAGGTTGACACTCGTCGGAGTGTCAACCTAGGGTTGCCTCTATGACGAACCCTTCGGTGGAACCCGTTCGCATGACCAACCCGGTACGCCTCGACGACCTGATCGAGGCCATCAACAAGGTCCACACCGACCCCCTGGAGCAGCTCAGCGGCGCCGTCGTCGCGGCAGAAGCCCTCGGGGACGTCGCGGACCACCTCATCGGCCACTTCGTCGACCAAGCCCGCCGCTCCGGCGCCTCCTGGACCGACATCGGCCGCAGCATGGGCGTCACCCGCCAGGCGGCCCAGAAGCGCTTCGTGCCCAAGGCGGACAAGGAGGGGACCGGCGGCCTCGACCCGAACGCAGGCTTCGGCCGCTTCACACCCCGCGCCCGCAACGTGATCGTGACCTCGCAGAACGAGGCCCGCGCCGCCGGCAACACCGAGATCCGCACCGAGCACCTGGTCCTCGGCCTGATGGCCGAGGCCGACGGCCTCGCGGGGCTCGTCCTGCGCGCCCAGGAGGTCTCGCCGGACGACGTACGGGCCGCCGCGACCGCAGCACTCCCGCCGGCCCAGACCGAGCTCCCCGCCCTCATCCCCTTCGACGCCTCGGCGAAGAAGGCACTGGAGCTGACCTTCCGTGAGGCCCTGCGCCTGGGACACGACTTCGTCGGCACCGAGCACATCCTGCTCGCGCTCCTGGAGCTGGAGAACGGCGAGGGCTTGCTGAGCGGCCTCGGCCTGGACAAGGCCGCCGCCGAGGCGACCGTCAGCGAAGCCTTGGCAGTCGTACGCGGCGACGCGGACGGGAAGTAGAGGAGTCCGCGTCCCGCGTCAGCTCGTAGCGCTTGACGTACGCGCCGAGGAAGGCCTGCAGCGTGGCGACGGCCGGGATCGCGATCAGCGCCCCGACCGCGCCCAGCAGGGCGGTGCCCGCGATGACCGATCCGAAGGCGACCGCCGGATGGATGTCGACGGTCTTCGAGGTCAGCTTCGGCTGGAGCACGTAGTTCTCGAACTGCTGGTAGATGACCACGAATCCGAGGACGTACAGCGCGTACCAGGGATTGACGGTGAAGGCGAGCAGGACCGGAAGCGCGCCCGCGAGATAGGTGCCGATGGTGGGGACGAACTGCGAGACCAGGCCCACCCACACGGCGAGCGCGGGCGCGTACGGCACCCCGAGCACCGCGAGCACGATGTAGGTCGCGACACCGGAGATCAGCGCCATCAGCCCGCGTGAGTAGAGGTAGCCGCCCGTCTTGGCGACGGCGATCTCCCAGGCGCGCAGCACCTCGGCCTGCTTGGCGGGCGGCAGTACGGAGCACAGCGCGCGCCGCAGCCGCGGTCCGTCGGCGGCGAAGTAGAAGGAGAACAGCCCGATCGTCAGCAGCTTGAAGAGTCCGCCGAGCACGGTGGCGGACACATCGAGCACGCCGGACGCGCTGTTCTGCACGTACTTGCGCAGCCAGTCGGAGCGCAGCACGCTCTCCTGGATCTCCAGCCGGGACAGTTCGGTGTGGAAGGTGGAATTGATCGCTTTGATCACCGCGTCGATATAGCCGGGGAAGCCCTCGACCATGGCGACGATCTGCCCGGCGAGCAGGGAGCCGAGCAGCGCGAGGAAGCCTGTGGTCACGATGAGCACCGCGAGGAACATCACGAAGGTGGCGAGCCCACGGCGCATGCCCGAGGCCGCCATCCTGGCGACCGCGGGTTCGATCGCGAGCGCGAGGAAGAACGCGATCAGGATGTTGACCAACAGCCCGATCAGCTGGTGAAAGGCCCAGCTGCCGAGCTGGAAACACGCGACGAGGGCAAGGACGAGGACCACGGCGCGCGGGAGCCAGCGCGGCATCCGCGCGT
>NZ_JBSGZP010000722.1:0-3584 GCF_053611065.1 Streptomyces sp. NPDC054840 | reverse complement strand
CATGCCTCCTTTCGGGATATTTCAACGCCTTTGTAAGCGACACCGCTCGCGAGATGCCGACGCCCACGGGGGAATCCGCCTACGTACGGCACCGGCGGCGAAGGCGAATCCGCCATGCTGGGAACCTGTGCCGGGGCGGCTCCGGTGCTGTTGCGGCCCTGCCTCACGAGGTGCACCCCTATGAAGTCCCGATCAACGCTGGCAGCCTGGCTGGGCCGTCTCGACTCCCCGCGCCTGGCGCGCGTGCTCGCGGCGCGGAACGACGCGGCGTCACCTCCAGAGCCGCGCACGGTGGGGGAACTGGCGGACCGCCTCCAGCGCCCGGGGTCGGTGGCTCTCGCCCTCCCACGGCTCGCGCTGCCGTGCCTGCAGGCAGCCGAGGCTCTGGTGGCACTGGGAGAATCGGCGACGCGGGGTGCCCTGGCGAAGCTGCTGGGAGCGACGGACGGCGAAGCCGCCCGAGGACTGGACGCCGTGCTGGAGACACTGGCCGATCACGCGCTGGTCTGGCCGGACGGTAACGGGACACTCCGCATGGCCGCGTCCCTGCGGCAGGCGTGGGACGCTCCCCTGGGGCTGGATGCTCCCCTGGAGAGGCTGCTGACGGGCGCGACCTCAGAGGAGCTGCGCGGCATGCTGGTGGCACTGGAGATCAAGCCGCCCGGCACCAAGCAGCAGCGGCTGGCCGCCCTGGTAGAACACCACAGCTACCCGGAAGCCGTCGCCGAAGTGGTGGCACGAGCACCCGCGGTCACACAGAAGCTGCTGGCCCACCGGGCGGGGTCTGCGCCGAGGCAGCCGCAGGTCATCATGTTTGGAACCCCTGGCCCCGTCCTCGAACCGGGGGCGCGATGGGCACTTGACCGGGGACTCCTGATCCAGGACCGCCACCGGTTCGGTCCCGCGCGCATGCCCGTCGAAGTCGCCCTTGCGTTGCGCGGGCCCACTTGGCACGCCCCCTTCGACCCGCTTCCACCGTCCCCTCAGCTGGTGTCCATCACCCCCGCCGAGGTGGAGCGGGAGGCCGCAGCCGCGGCCACGGCGCTCGCGGCCCACGCCGCCTCGGTACTCTCGGCCTGTTCCTCGGCTCCGCCGACCACACTCAAGTCCGGTGGGATCGGCGCACGTGAGCTGGCCCGGATCGGCAAGGCCGCTCAGGCCGAGGATGCCGTGGTCCGCATCACCCTGGAGGCCGGGTACACGGCCGGGCTGCTGGCCCGGGACGGCGACCGCGTGGCACCGACCAAGGCATACGACGTCTGGGCGGAACAGGAACCCTCGGAGCGGCTTGCCACGCTGCTCCAGGCTTGGCGCGACCTGCCGCGCACCCCAACCCAGGCGCGCGACGAGGACAACAAGGCGCTCTCCGCCCTCGCGGGGGCACCGCCCTGTAACGGCTGCCGCCAGGCCCGCCACGGGCTGTTTGCCGCAGCGGCAGAGCTCCCGGCCGGTCAGGGTGTGAAGGCCGCCTCCGATCTCGGACCGACGGTGGCCTGGCATCGCCCGCTCGCCGACACCCCGCCCACGGACGCAACCCCATTCGCCACGGTGATCCGCGAGGCCGAACTGTTGGGAGTGATCGCCCGAGGCGCTCTGTCGGCTCTCGGCGCCCATCTGCTCGTCGACGACAGGCAAGGACTGACCGCCACGTGCCGGCGGCTACTGCCCCCGGCCGCCGAAACGGCCCGGATCGGCGCCGACCTCACCGCCGTCGTCACCGGCACACCGGCCGCGCGGCTCGCCGTAGTCCTCGATGCCGTCGCGGACCGGGAAACCAGTGGCACGGCCTCGGTGTGGCGGTTCAGCTCCGGCAGCATCCGACGGGCCCTGGACGCCGGTCGCGCCCCGGGGGATATCGCAGCCGATCTGGCCGCCATCGCAGCCGGGCCCCTGCCCCAGCCGCTGTCCTATCTCATCACCGACACCGCGCGCGGCCACGGACGCGTGCGCATCGCCCCGGCCGCCTGCGTCCTCCACGGCGAGGAGCCGGCGCTCCTGGCCGAACTCGCCGCCCACCGCAAGCTCTCCAAGCTCGGCCTGCGGCAGCTCGCGCCGACTGTGCTCGTCAGCCGCAGCTCACTCGGCACAACCCTCGCTGCGCTCCGCGCCGAGGGCTACGCCCCCGTCGCCGAAACGGCCGACGGAACCGTACGCGTCGAGAAGACCCGGCCCCAGCGGGCGGCCGCTCCTGTTCCGACCCCTCGGAAGGCGGGCGACCAGCGCGGCACCCGAAGCACGGCGATCCCCGCCTCGAAGGCCCCGGCAGCCGTTGACACGGATGCCCTGGCCGTCCGACTGCTTACCGCACCACCGAGCGCGCCGGACCCCGACCCCTTTGGCACCGGAGTTCCTTTTGGAACGGACACCGAGGAGATCGCCGCCGGATACACGAAGCACCTGTCGTACAGCGACGTCCGCCAGCTCGCCCATGCCATCGACGCCGGCACCGCCATCACGGTCGAGTACGTCGCCACCTCGGGCAGTCGTACCGTACGCACCCTCAGCAGCCTAGAACTCGACCCGCCCTACCTGAACGCCTGGTGCCACCTGCGAAACGACGAACGAGTCTTCACTCTCTCCCGCATCCGCAGCGTCATGCCGGCATAGCCCCGCAGACGCGGCCCGAGCCCGTCCGTCCCATGGCACCCGGTGAACCATGAGAGGTATAGTTGTCTCCACAGTTGATATAAGGGGGGTGCACAATGAGTCGAACGGTGATCGACCTCGATGACGAGCTGGTCGCAGACGTAGCCAAGGCCCTGGGGACCAGCACCAAGAAGGAAACGGTCAACACGGCCCTGCGCGAGGTACTGGAGAACAGGCGGCGCGCGCTGGCTTTGACCCGCCTGCGCGCAGCGGCCGACGAAGGCGCGTTCGATCTGACACTCTTCGAGGACAAGCGGAACTACCGACGGTGAACGCCGCTCTCTACCTGATCGACACCAGCGCCCTCGCCCGCTTCATGCGGGGCGACGCGGAGCAGTACGGCTGGGACCAGGCGGCGGCCGCCGGCATGATCGCCACGTGCCCCATCACGGAGCTGGAGTTCTTCTACAGCCCCCGATCGGCCGCCGACCGGGCACGTGGCATCGAGGACGTCCGTCTGATCTTCGGCTGGGCCCCGGTCGACGACCGTGCCTACGACCGGGCCTGGCAGGTCCAAGAGGCCCTCACCAAACAAGGCAAGCACCGCAGCGCCGGTGCGGTGGATCTCGTCGTCGCCGCGACTGCCGAGTTGCAGGGGCTCACCCTCCTGCACTGTGACCACGACTTCGAGCGCATCGCCGCAGTAACCGGCCAACCCCTCCAGTGGTACGGCCCCGAGGGGCGTAAGTAGTCGAGCGGTGGTTGCAGTTCTGGTTGCATTCGCCCCCGTCCGGGGCCGTCCGCCAGATGGCGCCCCAGTCACTCCACCCCAGGTCAGGACAAGTACGGCCCCCGCTGGACGGCCGTACGAACATCTGGAAAGCGTGCTGCGGGCAACCCCTCACGAGTTCGAATCTCGTACCCTCCGCCATTAGTCTCACCGGGCAATACGTCGAAGAGCCCCACCGCTTGCGGTGGGGCTCTTCGCGTTCCGTGGC
>NZ_JBSGZP010000721.1:0-3593 GCF_053611065.1 Streptomyces sp. NPDC054840 | reverse complement strand
GCACCCGGACGAGGCCCGCGCCGACGCCTCCCCGGCGCTCCCCGCTCGGCACGGCCGGCGACGGCGGCGGCCGCCCGCTCCGGACGCTGTGGCTGCGCCGCACTCTGCTCGGCCGCCGTTCCGCGCTCACCGCCCGCCTCGCCCAGGCCCTGACCGACGCCACCCGGCTCGACACCCGTGTCATGGTCCCCGTCGACCTGCGCCGCCACCGCCCCGGGATCGCGGCCACGGGCAACCTGAGCCTGCCGCTCTTCCTGGACCTGCGACCCGGGGCGGACTGGACGGCCGCGCACACCCACCTGCTGACCGCCCTGGCCGAGGGCCGCGAACTCGCCGCCGGATTCGAAACGGCCCTCGCGCCGCTGCCCCGGCCCGTGACCGCCGCTCTGCTGCGCACCGCCCAGGCCGTGGCGTCGCGTACCGACCGGCACCTCGCTTCGGCCGTCGTCTCCCACCTCGGCCGCCTGGACCTGACGGAATTCTCCGGCGGAGGCTTCACGGCGTCCACGGCCTACGCGCTGCCGGTGCACGCCCCACTGGTTCCGCTCTCCCTGGTCGCCGCGGAGACCGGCACGGCGACCGAGATCACCCTCGGCGTCCGCGGCGGGGGCCCGGACCTGGCCGACCGCGCCGCACGGCTGCTGGACACGGTCCTGGCCGGCCTCGAAACCGAGGGGACGGCCGCGGAGGTACGCCGGACCGGCCCGGGCACCGGGCCCGGCCCCGGGGGCGGGTCGGGTCCGGCGACCCCATCGACCCCGGTTCCGACGCCGATTCCCGCGCCCGGCCGCGTCGAGGCGGATGCGGCGGCTACGGGCCCCGCACCACGGGCGGCGCTCCCGGCTCCGGCCGTCCCGGACCCGGCGGTCCCCGAACTCACCGTCGTGGACGCCTTCCGCGCCCAGGCCGCCCGCACCCCCGACGCGCCCGCGCTCGACGGGCCCGAGGGCGTGGTCACATACGCCGAACTCGACCGACGCTCCGACACCGTCGCGGCCGGGCTCCGGCGCCGCGGCGTCGGACGCGAGGACCTCGTGGGACTGGTCGTCGACCGCACGTCCGCCGGCGTGTGCGCCCTGTGGGGCATCCTCAAGGCGGGCGCCGCCTACGTGCCGCTCGACCCCGGCCATCCCGGCGTACGGATCAGGGAGATCCTCCGGGGATCAGCCGCCGACGTCTGCCTGACCCGACGACACCTGGCCGAGGAACTCGCCCCGTTCGTGCCCGGGACCCTGCTCGCCGTCGAGGACCTGCTCGACGGCCCTGCCGCCGGACCCGCCGCCGCGGCGCCCGTACGGCCCGCGGACCTCGCGTACGTCATCCACACCTCCGGTTCCACCGGCCGCCCCAAGGGCGTGCAGATCGAGCACGTAAGCCTCATGGGGTTCGTCCGCTGGATGACCGGTGTCTGCCGGGTCACCGGTCGCACGCGCTTCGGCTTCGCCGCCTCCTACGCCTTCGACATCTCGTGCTTCCCCCTCTTCCTGCCGCTGCTGGCCGGCGGAACGGTGGTCCTCGCCCCCGGCACGCCCTCGCCCGCGACCCTGCGCGAACTCGTCGCCGGGCACCGCGCGGACACCCTCGCACTCACGCCCTCCCACCTCGCGCTCCTCGGCGCCGCGGGCAGCGGCCCCGCGCACGGCCTGCGTACCCTGCTGCTGGGCGGCGAGCCCCTCACCTCCACCGCCGTTCGGTCCGCGCACGCCGCTTTCGGGGCTGATTGCCATGTGATCAACGCGTACGGGCCCACCGAGGCGACCGTCGCCGTACTCGCCCACACCGTGGACGGAACGGAGAGCGGCGCCACCGTCCCGATCGGGCTCGCCGGCCCGTACGCCCGGGTCGACCTCGTCACCGAGAACGGCGAAACCATCGGCAGCGGACCCGGCGACACCGGCCGCACCGGCGAGATCGTCGTACGCGGGGTCCAGGTGGCCCGCGGCTACCTCGGCCCGCCCGACGGCCGTCCCTCAGCCTTCACCACCGGCCCGGACGGCGTCCGGGCCTATCGCACCGGTGATCTCGGACGCCGGCTGTCCGACGGATCCGTCGAATTCGCCGGGCGCATCGACGAGCAGGTGAAGATCGCCGGGCACCGCGTCGACCCCGCCGAGGTCGTCGCGGCCCTCGAAGCCCACCCGGCCGTCCACCGCGCCGTCGTCGTGCCCCGCCGCCGCCCCCGCTCCACGGCGGCCGTGCTCTGCGCGTACGTACTGCCGCACACCGGTGATCCCGCAGTGCGCGGGGACCTGGGGAGCGCCTTGCGGACCGCACTGACCCGGACGCTCCCCCCGTACCTCGTGCCCGCCCATGTCGTCGTCATCGACGCACTGCCCAGCACGGTCAGCGGCAAGGCCGATCTCGCCGCCCTCCCCGACCCCTTCGCGCCCTCCACGCCGGTCACGGCCGCAGCCGGAGGCACGGCCGCAGCCGCGCCCGTCACCGTGGATGCGCGGGTCAGGTACCACTGGGCGGAGGTCCTCGGCGTCGACGACGCGCTGCTGTCGGCGGACTCGGACTTCCACGCCCTCGGCGGCGATTCCCTGGCCCTCGTCGAGATGCTCACCGCCGTCTCCTCGGACCTGCTCACCCCTGATCAGGCAAGACGGTTCACAGGCCGCCTCGACTGCCTCGTACGGGATCTGACGCTCGGACAGGTCTGTGAGCACCTGACCGCCGCCCGCGAGGAGGCATCCGCATGATCTTCGTCGGAGAAGGAGCCCTGCTCCGCCGAGCCGTCACCCACGCGGCCGACCACGGCCACCCGGTCGACCTGGTCTGTTCCACCGATCCGCTGGACGCCGCGGCCGCCGACGCACCCCACCTCGCGGCGGCGGACGTCAACGCCCACGCCGGCACGCTCTCCCGGGCCGGCACCGACGGCATCGTGTGGTCCCTCAACAACCGGCAGATCTTCCGGGAGCCCCTGCTCCGGGCCGACGGCCTGCGCATCGTCAACATCCACAACGGACTGCTGCCACGGCATCGCGGACTGCCCTCCGTCGCCGTCCTGTTCGCCCTGCTGAACGGCGACACGGAGTACGGCGCCACCGCCCACGAGGTCGATGCCGGCATCGACACCGGTCCGGTCCTGGCCGAACAGCGCTTCGCCATCGGGCCGGAGGACCGCTACCACCAGGTCATGCTCCGCGGCATCCGCGCCTGCCATGCCCTGTTCCAGCAGATCCTCCCGGCGGTCGCGGCAGGAACCGCCCACCCCGCACGCGCCGCGGCGGCGCACCCCTCCGCGTACTACGGCCTGCGCGCGCTGGACCGGCTCGACGCCTATCGCGACCATCCCGCCTACCCTCGCGCCACCGACCTCGGCCCCTTCGCCGCCCATGCGCCCGAGGTCACCCGGGCACTGCTCCGGCCTCCCTCACCGGCTTCGGCCCCCTGAGGTCACCTCGACCCCGCCCGGCAGCCGGCGGGGGGCGCGGTGCGGGCTCGGCCGCGCAGGTTCAGCCATGGGTCCGTGGCGTCCACGACCGCCTTGCGGTCCCTCGCGTACAGGCCCCGGCCTCCGCCGGCACCTCGATGTGATGCCTGGTGCCCGGGCGGCGCGGGCGTTCGGCGGCGGAGCAGGTCAGAGG
>NZ_JBSGZP010000720.1:0-3619 GCF_053611065.1 Streptomyces sp. NPDC054840 | reverse complement strand
CCACCACAGCACCCCCGCCACCCATCAAGGCACCGGCCCGCAACTCCAACCCCGCCGGCGATTGAGGCGCGGGCCCGGGCGGAGCCCGGCACGGAGTCCGGCCCCGCCGCACACCACCGAGCCGCCCGCAGGGCACCCGGCCCGGCAGGGGCAAAGCCGCACACCGCCGAGCCCCCCGCAGGGGCTACACGTCCAGGTGGCCCGTGTCGTTCCAGCGTTCCAGCGCCGGCGCGCCGTACGCCCAGCCCAGGACCGAGAGGGAGGTGGGCTCCAGGCGGATGCGGGCGCCGAAGGAGGCTTCGAAGCCGAGCCAGCGGGCGGCCAGCGTGCGCAGGATGTGGCCGTGCGCGAAGACCAGGACGTCGCGTTCCGCCGCACGGGCCCACGCGACGACCTCGTCCGCCCGCGCCGCGACGTCCGCCACGGACTCGCCGCCCGGGACCCCGTCCCGCCAGATCAGCCAGCCCGGCCGCACGGCCTGGATCTCGGCCGGGGTCATGCCCTCGTACTCGCCGTAGTCCCACTCCATCAGCGCGTCCCACGGCTCGGCCCGCGCGCCGAAGCCCGCCAGGTCGCAGCTCTCGCTCGCGCGCACGAGCGGGCTGGTGCGGACCTCCACGCCCGGCAGTGCCCGCCACGGGGCACGTGCCAGCCGCTCGCCGAGCAGCTTCGCGCCCAGCCTGCCCTCCTCCAGCATCGGCACATCCGTGCGTCCGGTGTGCTTGCCGAGCTGGGACCACGCCGTCTGGCCGTGGCGGGCCAGCAGGATGCGGGGGGCCATGTGCATTCTCCCGGTCGAGTCGAGTTCGTCCATCATCCAACAACCGGACACCGGGGAACTGCCCGGCCCGTACCCCCGCCCCCCGCTCCGCCACCGCCACCACCACCGGTTTCCGCACTACGTCCCCGATTGTCAGTGGCGGATGGGACACTTCCGCGGGTGAGCTCCTACCCGCCCGGCAGCCCCGCGCAGCAGACGACTCTGCGGCAGCGGCTCGCCGGTCTGCGCGGCCCCGCCGTGCCGCCCCGTCCGCTCGACGCCCGGGCACTGGCGGCCCTCGCCGCCAATCCGGGCTGCGGCAGACGCGCCCTGCTCGACGGCGCGGGCGTGGACAAGACCGCCTTGGCCACGGCGCTCGGCTCCCCCGTCTCCTTCGGGCAGTCGCAGTTCGCCATAGTCCGCGGGAACTCCTTCGAGGCCAAGGTCAAGGGCGACGGCGGGACCGAGTTGCTGCGGCTGGTCCACGCGCACCTCGCGCCCGCCGCCGAGCCTCCCGGGCCCGGGGCCCGCGTCCCCGACCTGACCGCCGCCGGGCCCGAGGGCCGCGCCGCCCGGACCGCGCTCGCTCTGCGCGAGGCGACCGCCGCCGGCCGGGACACCGGGGCCTGGACCCTGCTGGACCACCCGATGCTGGCCCTGGAGGTGGCCGGCTCCCCCGCCTATCTGGAGCCCGACGCCGTCGTCGTCCATCCCGACGGCCTCTGGACCGTCGTGGAGATCAAGTCGTTCCCGATGATCGACGGCGCCGCCGACGCCGCGAAGGTGGGCGCCGCCGCCCGGCAGGCCGCCGTCTACGTGCTGGCCCTGGAGAAGACCGCGGGGAAACTGCCCGGCGCCGAGGTGGGGCACACCGTGCTGCTGGTCTGCCCGAAGGACTTCTCCAACCTGCCGACCGCCGCCCCCGTCGACATCCGCCGCGAGCGCTCCGTGACCCGCCGCCAGCTGGACCGGCTGACCCGCGTCGAGGAGCTGGCCGCCGCCCTGCCCGAGGGCCTCAGCTTCGACCCGGCGACCCGGACCGCCGAGGAACTCGTCGAGGCCGTGGCCGCGGTCGACGCCGCCTACGCCCCCGAGTGCCTGGCCGCCTGTGAGCTCGCCTTCCACTGCCGCGACCGGGCCCGCTCCGCCGACCAGGTCACCGCGCTGGGCCGGTCGGTCCGGGGTGAGCTGGGCGCGCTGACCACCGTCGAGGCCGCCCTCGCGGCGGCCGCCGGGGCAGGCTGCGCCGAGGATCCGACCGCCGCCGCGCTGCTGCACCGGGCCGCCCGGCTGCGCGCCGAGGCCCTGGAACTGGCCGCCGCCCGTCCGCCGCACCCCTCCCCGGAGACCCCCGCATGCCCCTGCTGAGCACCCTGGCCCGGCTGGAGGCCGTACGCGCGGGCCGCGCCCAGCCGCTCGCGACCGTGCGGCACCGCCACCTGAGCGAACGCCCGATGGTCTTCGTGCCGCTGACCACGGCCGGTGAGGCGGGTGCCCCGCTCGGCGCGATGGTGGGCACCGACCGGCACGAGCCGCGGGTGTTCGTGATACCGCAGCCGCGCGACCGTGACCGGCGCTGGGCCTTCCTCGCGGACCTGGCCGTGCAGGTGCTGGCCCACATCGACGCGTACGCGGACGCGGTGGAGCCGGCCGAACGCAGCGAGACCGACCCGGAGACGGGCAAGCGGGTCAAGGTCGAGACCGAGCTGTGCGTGGACGCGCCGCAGCTGATCGTGCCGAGCCGGGCGGGCGTCGAGTACGTACGGCTGCTGGGGCGTTCGATGCGCTTCCGGCGCACCGCGGAGGAGGATCCCGACAATCCGTATCCGGCGCCTTCGCAGGTGCCGATGCTCGGGCGCTGGTTCACGCACCTCGCCGAGCGCTCGCGGGTGCCCGGCTCCTCGATGCTGCTGTCGGCCACGGACCTGCTGTCCCGGCACTGGGCCACCGGCCAGAGCAACCTGGAGGACCAGCATCTGGGCGCGCTGCTGGCCTGGATCGACCCGCCGGAGGGCCGGTCGGGTGCCGAGGAGGCCCACCGGGCGGAGCTGGGCCGTGACCGGGACGGCCAACTGCTGTGCCCGCCGGCCGGTCCTGCCACCGACCCGGCCTTCGACAACAAGCTGCTGGCCCCGGCCATCGCCCGTTACGACGCCGCGCGCACGGACCTGGCGGCCGGACTCGGGGACGACGACCGTCACGTCCGGGCGGCCGAGCAGGAGGTGCGCCGGCTGGTCGGATCCCAGCTGTCCAGCACCTGGTGGAAGACCTGGGAGGCGATCGACCTGCTGCGCGCCCTGCCGCCGGGCGAGCGCGTGGAGGAGCGCTGGACGCGCGACCGCTGGTCCTACACCGGGCACCGGGACCGCGTACGGGCGGGCGAGCCGCCGCAGCCGCGCCGCGACGACGCGGTGACGGCGGCCCAGAAGCTGGCCACGCGGGAGACGGAGCAGGTGCGGCTCGACGCCCAGGAGGCCTTGGACGACCCGCTGGTGATGGCCGGCCGGCGGCTCGCGGGCGAGGCCTTCGCCGGTGAGGTCACCGAGGTGGTGATGGAGTGGACGGAGTCGAAGCGGCCGAGTCCGCGCCCGCTGGTGACGATGGTGACGGAGGACCGGCCGCAGCTCGCCGAAGAGGGCGGCGCGAAGGTGTTCCGTTCGCTGGACGGGCGCCCGCAGAGCGCGCAGGTCGTCCGGTTCGAGGAGGACGGGCGGGTGGTGCTGCGGCTCCTCGACAAGATGGGCCGCGGCCGGGACCCCGAGCCGGGGTCCGTCCCGGAGAAGGGTGACCGGCTGTGCTGGACGCTCTTCGAGCACGACGCGCGAGGCGGCCCGAAACTCCCGGAGCCCGAGCAGACCC
>NZ_JBSGZP010000719.1:0-3625 GCF_053611065.1 Streptomyces sp. NPDC054840 | reverse complement strand
GGATGAGCCTCGCGACGTGCCGCGTTCACCGTTGCCGGAGACCGGGCAACCGGATTCGGCGGCGCAGCCGCAGCGACGGAGGAAAACGCCTCCGGACGTCGGTCCGCCGCATTCAGCACCGGTCTCGGGCGAGGAGCGGCGCGTGGGTCGGGGGCGGGTGGGTGCTGTGGTCCGTTCCGTCGTGCCTCCCGGGCCGCCGCCGGGGCCGACGCGGCCGGAGTTCTGGCGCAGTCCGCTGCGGGGGCCGTGGCTGACCGCCGTGTTCGGGCTCGTCCTGCTGGTCGGGATCACGCTGCTGTTCGTGACGGGCCTGCTGTCGTATGCCGCGTACAACCCGGACCTGGCGCGGATCAATGACCAGACGCCGGACAAGGGGTGGCTCGGGTTCTTCCTGTTCTCCTGGCCGACTTCGCCGTACTGGCTCTACCGACTCACCCAGGGGGTCCACGTCGTCCTGGGCATCGTCCTCGTGCCGGTGCTGCTGGCGAAGCTGTGGTCGGTCATCCCCAAACTGTTCGAATGGCCGCCCGTGCGCTCCGTCAGCCACGGCATCGAGCGCCTGTCCCTGCTCCTGCTGGTGGGCGGAGCCGGCTTCGAGTTCGTCACCGGCATCCTCAACGTGCAGCTGCACTACATCTTCCCGGGCTCCTTCTACGTCCTGCACTTCTACGGGGCATGGGTGTTCATCGGCGCCTTCGTCGTCCACGTGGCCGCCCGGCTGCCGCGAGCACTCCGCACCGTCAGGGCAGGGCCGGGCCAGCCGAAGGCCGGCACGGAGGAGGCCGCAGGGCTGGTCTCGCCCCGGCCGGCGCCCCCGACCATCTCCCGCCGGGGCGCCCTGGGCATGGTCGGGCTCGGCTCCCTGGCGCTGCTCGTGGTGACGGCCGGGCAGAGCGTGGGCGGCTGGTGGCGCCGGACCGCGCTGCTCGCCCCGCACGGCCAGGACCCCGGCTCCGGGCCGAACGGCTTCCAGATCAACAAGACCGCGGCATCCGTCGGCATCCGGCCGAGCGATGTCGGCCCCGCCTGGCGGCTGACCGTACGAGCGCCGGGCCGCCAGGTCATCCTCACCCGCGAGGGGCTGCTGGCCATGGAACAGCACGAGGCGGCCCTGCCCATCGCGTGCGTGGAGGGCTGGTCGACCCCCGACCAGCTGTGGAGCGGCGTACGGCTCACCGAACTGGCCGCCCTCGTCGGACGGGGTACGGACACCCCGCAGGCCCTGGTGGAATCGGTGCAGCGGGGAGGGTCGTTCAGCTCGGTCGTCCTGCGGGACAACCAGGTGCGCGACCACCGCTCACTGCTGGCCGTACGCGTCAACGGGGCCGTCCTCTCGCCCGACCACGGCTACCCGGCCCGCGTGATCGTCCCCGGTGCCCCCGGCGTTCACCACACCAAGTGGGTCACCCGGATCACCTTCGGAGAACCGGCATGACCGGCGCGACCTCCTTCCGACGGCGCTACGGAGCCTCCCCGCTCCACCTGCTCCTCGTACTGGCCTCCTTCGCCCTCGCCGCCTATGCCGGCGTGCGACTGCTCAGGGGCGACACCGTGGGCGTTGCCTTGTGGTTCGTCGGGGCGGCGCTCCTCCACGACCTTGTACTCCTCCCCTTGTACTCGCTGACCGACCGGGCCGCGCAGCTCCTGGTCGAGGGGCGGGCGGGCCCCGGGCGGGGGCTGTCGAGGCCGAGCGTCAACTACGTGCGGGTTCCGGCCTTCGTCTCAGGTCTCCTTCTGCTGGTCTGGTGGCCGCTCGTCCTGCGCCGGGTCGGCCACTACACGGCGGCGACCGGACTCCCGGCCGACGTCTTCCTGGGGCGCTGGCTGCTGATCACCGCTGTCCTCTTCGCCGCCTCGGCAGCGATCCTTCTGGTCCGCAGGTGGCAGGCGTCGGGGCCTCGACGCCGAGCGGCACGACGTCAGAGGCGAGCACGCGGCGCCATCACGTGACGGCGCTCGCCGGCTGTCCACCGTTCGGCCGCTCTCACCCCGAGATCTGCGCGCACCGGCCCGGAGCGGCGGCGCCCACCAGGGCTGCGGTGTCAGTGCGCTGAAGTATCCTTCCCGCCACCGCACACCGACTGGGAGGACCAAGAGAATTGACCGGCCTGTCTGCTTTCCCGCTGCCCTTTCACGCATCACGTTCCATATCGTTCGCGACACCCCGAACACTGCGGGAACTTCAGATGATGCAGTGCAGCTCACACATTCGGGCGAAACCGGGGTGGTTCGACAAGATGAACGATGCTGACGTCGTCGCCAGGTGGACGCAAGAAGCGGTAGCCCAGGGCCTCACCGAAGCGCAGGTTCGTTACGTGCTCGCCGAACTCGTGCATTACGCCGCGCTGCGGGACGGACGAACCGGCATCGAGGTGTCCGCCGTCGACGGGGTGTGGCAGTCGGACACCCTGGTCGACGACAAGCTCAGATCCCGGCTGCGCGAGGCGGTTCAGGTTCTGGAACAGGTCCCCGAAGCGGAACAGGACTGGCACCCCGGTTCCGACGGCCAGGTGCTGGATCTGGTTCATCCCTCGCTGTTCTGCCTGGTGCGAGAGGCGAGTGGAGCGCCCGAGCGGGCTTGGCGGAATCCGACGGACCGCTATTCGAGGTACGAGTTCTCGGAAAAATTCCAGTGGCTGCCCACCGATGTCGACATCAGTGACGACGGAGATGTCGCCTTCCGTTCGTACGTCAACAACGTCCACCCCGACAATCACCGTGAACTGGCATGCGTCCTGCCGGACTTGTTCGCACGCATGCGCCCGCTACTGGAGAACGTGCTCACCGATCTGCGTCATCCCCGGCCGCTGCGGATCGAGGCCGATCCTTACGGGTGGTACGACTCGGCACCGGAGTACCCGAACAAATCCTCCTACAGTGATGACGAGGCCTACGCGGAAGCCCGTCGCGCATGGGAACAGGCCCAGGACGACTGGTGGGAGAACCGCCGCCCGGTCATCCCTGACGCCACGGCCTTCACCCCGCCCGAGTCGCCCGATGCGGCCGCCCGAGTAGACCTGCGCGGCCGCCGCCTCCAGGTCATCGTCAAGCTCGCCACCATTCATCTAACCACGGACAAGCCGGAGTACCCCGGCGGTTCCTGGCACGTCGAGGGGATGATGAACGAGCGGATCGTCTCGACCGGCATCTACTACTGGGACAGCGAGAACATCACCGAAAGCCGGCTGAGTTTCCGGGCGGCACTCGACGACCCGAACTACGAACAGAACGACGACAACGGTCTGCGTGAGGTGTACGGCCTGGAAGACGAGGACGCACTGAACCAGGTACTGGGATCGACATCGACCCCAGCGGGCCGCTGCCTGGCGTTCCCGAACATCCTGCAACACCGCGTCAGTCCATTCCGCCTCGCAGACGCCAGCCGCCCGGGCTATCGCAAAATCCTCGCGTTCTTCCTGGTCGACCCCTCGGAAAAGATCGTCTCGACATCCGATGTGCCACCGCAGCAACCATGGTCCGACACCTCGACCATGACGCTCGAACAGGCGAAGGACTACCGCGAACAGCTCATGCAGGAACGCAAGTTCTTCGTGGCCGAACACAACGAGCAGCTCTACGAACGCGAATTCTCCCTCTGCGAGCACTGAAGCGACAGCCCTTGGGA
>NZ_JBSGZP010000718.1:0-3627 GCF_053611065.1 Streptomyces sp. NPDC054840 | reverse complement strand
GCGGTAGAGCTCCGCGGCCGGTTCTACGGGCACCAGTACGCCCAGCGAGGGCCGGGCACCGGCGCTCAGGCCGTACATCGGGAGCTTCCACTGCTCCACCGGCAGCGTCGGGGAGGGCATGTCGGCCCACCCGCCGGGCAGGAACAGGGAGCGTCCGGCCCTGCTGCGGCCGGCCGTCACCACCAGATCGGTGGCGGCCAGTTCGGCGCGGGCGGCCTTGAGGCGGGCCGGCTTCCAGCCGGTCCACCGCGCGGTGTTGCGGTCGGTGGGGTCCGGCATGGCGAGCAGCATGAGGTAGAGGGTGGCCGCGTCGGCGCCCAGGCCGTGCCGGGTGCCGGCCTCCTCCACCAGTTCGGGGACGGAGCGGCTCGGGTCCTGCGGCCACCAGGTGCCGTCCGCGGCCACCACGCCGGCGGCCGGGGCGCCGGGGTCGGCGAGCAGCGCGGCGAAGCGCGGGTCGTGGGTGGTGCGCAGCGCCGCCTCGGCGGCGGAGGGCCGCTGGTCGTCGCCGCGCAGCGCCGGCAGGTACGGGTCGGATCCGGTGGAATCCAGTAGTGCCGGGCGCAGTGCGGGCCTGGGCTGGTCGTCGTGGGTGGCCATGACCACGGCGCCGTAGCGCTCGTAGCCCTCGCCGGTCTCGGTCGGGGTGCCCGCCGCCTTCCGGAAGTCGGGAAGGCTGGTGTAGTGCCCGATCTCCAGGAGCAGTTCGGGCGCGGCGAGCCGCTGCCGTACGGCGGTCAGCGCGGGCGGCAGGGCCGCTCGTACGGAATCACCGGCGGGCAGCCGGTGGGCGAGCCAGGACGCCATGGCCACCGCCCCGGTCAGGACGGACAGGGTGAAGGGGCCGGTGGCCGGCTCGGCGGGTTCCACGTGGTCGCCCTTCACCGTCCAGGCCACGTCGACGGAGAGCTCGCGCGCGGCGGCCGGGTCGAGCAGTGCGGCCAGGGCGCGGTGCGCCGGCCAGTTGCCGCCCACGGCGCGCGCGGCTTCCGTGGCCAGCCAGTCGGGGACGGGGGTACGGCGGCCCACACGCCGGTTCCAGAGCTCCGCCGCGGCGGCGACGTCGGGGCCCTCGCTCCACAGTTTCGCCGGATCGGCGGGCAGCAGGGCCGCCACGACGGCGCGCCGCAGCTCGGTGTCGAGGCTCTTCAGCTCGTCGCGGGCGTACGCGGCGTCGGTGGCCTTGACCCCGAGGGCGGTGCGCAGTTCGGGGGTCAGGAAGTTGCGTTCGTAGGTGTCGATGCCCGGGAGTCCGGCGAGCACCAGGCGGGCGAGGGCGCCGGAGACTCCGGTGAGCTCGGCGAACTCCTCGGCGGCTTCGGGGCGGAACGGCGCGGGGCCGTGCTCGGCGGCCGCGCCGAGGAACGCGGTCAGCCAGCCGGCGCCGCGTTCGCGGTCGCCGAGGGGGGCGTCGCCGCGCACGGTGTAGGGGCCGGGGACGGTGAACCGGCCGGTGGGGTCGTACAGCAGGGCACCGAACTCGTGGCCGTCGGGCACGGCTTCGCTGTGCTCGGTCAGCGCGAGGACGGCTCCGCCGCCCAGCGGCAGCAGGCTGCGGTGGTGGACGTTGCGTTCGCCGTCCGGGGTAAGGAGGTGCTGCCGGTCGAGGCGGAGCAGGACCCGGCGCCAGCGGTCCGCGGAGCCTTCGGCCGAGTCCAGGCCGAGGGCGTCGACGGCGGCGAGCAGGGTGAGCAGCCCCTCCCGCTGCTCGTCGGTGGGCGCGACGGTAACGGCGCGGTACGCCACGGCCGCGGGCTGGTCCAGCAGGGGCGTCCAGGTGAAGGAGTAGTACGGGAGCCCGGGCGTGTCGAAGTGCAGCAGGCCGGGCACCGAATCGGTGTCGGTCCGCGTGCGGGCGGCGCCGAGTTCGCTCAGCGTGAAGTGGGCGGCGTCGCTCTCGCCGTTCCAGCGGTGGTAGCCGGAGCCGATGAGGCCGCTGAGCCCGTCGGCGATCAGCCGGTCCCCGGGGCCCTGTTCGCGCTCCGGGGCGGGGGTGGTGTCGGGGTGGAGCCGGGCGGCGATCGCGTCCAGTGACTTCTGCTGGGTGAGGGTGAAGCGGAGGACCTCGACGATACCGCCGATGAGCTCGGGGGCGGTGATCTGCGGCAGGGCCGCGCTCACCAGTTCGGGCAGGTCGGCGGCCTTGTCGGCCGCGGCTGCCGTCTTGAGCAGTGCGGCCACGGTCTCCCGGTCCGCTGCGCGCAGGACGGCCGAGCCCTCGGTGTCGCGGGGGCGCAGGGCGTACCAGTGCGACAGCGGCGGAAGGTCCACGCTGCCCGTGCCGAAGGCGGAGCGGCGGTGGTGGCCGTCGCGCGACCGGGCGGTGGTCACCCCGTCCGGGTCGGTGATGCTCAGCTCCCGCCACTGCTGGGACAGCGCGCGGGGCCGGTCGTCGCCGGGGAAGACGAGGGCGGCGACGGGCATGTCGTGGCCCTCGGGCACGGCGACTGTGCGACCGCCGGTGTCCGTGCCCTCCCAGCCGCGGCCGGGGACGCTCACCGTGCGCCAGCCGAGGAGGCCGTCGGTGGGCTCGCCGAGCACCGAGCCGGCCACGGCGGGCGTCGGGAGCAGCCGGTTGGAGTATCCGCCTCGGCGGCCGGTGGCGGCGTCGGCGCGCAGCGCGTCGGCGAAGAACGCGGGCAGGGAGGGCCGCCCGTAGGTCCCGCCGACGGGGTCGTACTCAAGCCAGCCGGTGTCCTGCTGCTGGTCGCGGCGCTGCCACACCCAGTACGAGGTGCCGTCGGACAGCAGGGGCCGCTCGTCCGGCAGCTTGGTGTCGCCGCGGTGCAGGACTCCGCCGCCGGTGACGCGCCCGCCGCCGGGGAGCGGCAGGGAGAGGTGGTCGCTGCGCAGCGACCAGTGGTTGCGGTCGGTGTCCAGGGTGAGGACGGTGCCGGGCGAGTGGTGCCAGTAACCCTGGATCCCGTTCGTGTTCCAGGAGGACCAGAAGACGAGGAGTTCACCGTCGACGTAGTGGAAGCTGTGGTTGTACGAGTTCCCGGTCGGCACCCGCAGGTCGTGCGTGAGGACGGTGGAGTCGGCGTCGATGACCCTGACCTGGGTCTGGTTGGCGACGATCAGGTACGGCCAGGCCTCCACCACGGTCAGGGCCTCCCGGCCCCGGCCGGGGGTCAGTTCGGCGAGGGCCTCCTCCCAGGAGGGCCAGGCCAACTCCTCGAAGAGGCCGCCGCGCAGGGTACGGGCGAGGGTTTCGGCGAGGTCCGCGGCCGCGGCGGCGGCCACTTCCTCGGCGGCGAGTTCCAGGGCTTCGGTGGGCAGCCACCTCAGGCGTGCGATGGCGTCGGGGACCCCGGGCAGACCGGCGGCGGTGGAGGCGAGGGCGATGTCGCGCATCCATGCGGCCAGCAGCGGGCGGCCGCCGGGCGAGGCGGCGACGCACCGGACGACGTCGGCGCAACCGTCGCCCAGGCTGTTCAGGGCCCGGCGGAAGGCCGGGTGGAAGCGCTGGTCGGCGGCGATGGCGAGCAGGTCGCGGCGCCGGTCGCCGCCGGCCCACTCGGACAGGTTGAGGTGGTCGTACCGGTGGCGCCGGTCCTCGGTGCCTGCCTCGGGGTCGGCGACCGGGATGTCCAGGGCGAGCAGCAGGTCGAGGAGGTCGGTGTCCTC
>NZ_JBSGZP010000717.1:0-3637 GCF_053611065.1 Streptomyces sp. NPDC054840 | reverse complement strand
CCCCCGGCCGACGGGGCCTGAGGGCGGCCGGGGCAGCCGGTGGTCAGCGGTACGGCCCGGCGAACTCCTGCAGGATCCGCTCGTAGTGCCCGCCGAAGCCCACCCGGGTGACATCCTTGAACGGGAACTTCGACAGCTCCGGACGCCACCGGGCCTCGGTGTCGACCTCCCGCAGCCGCAGCGACTTCGGCCGTACCGCGGCCACTTCGCCGATCCAGCAGGCGTCCGGCGCGTCTCGCTCCCGGTGCAGGGAAACCAGCCCGAAGGCCCGGGAGGCGCCCTCCGCCAGGTCCGCCAACCCGTCCAGGGGGAGCCCCGGTTCGGGCGCCCGGGCCGGCCAGCGCCCACGCCGCCGCAGCGCGCGGACGGTCAGGCAGTCCGTACCGCCCCGCCACCCGACCTTCGTGATGTCCGCGGTACGGACCGCCGCCCAGCCGTCGAGCCGCACGTCATCGCACAGGGCGATCAGCGTCCACGCCGCGCTGGTGCCGACGACGAAACCGTCGAGCCGGTCCGCGTCCCGGATCGCTGACCGGTGAACGCGTACGGGAGCACCCGACGACACGGCCTCGGCGAGCCGTGTCATGACCTTGTTGTCCATGGACAGATCCTGCACCCTCGCGAGGCACGGGGGCACCTGCGTTTCGGACGCTCCTTGACCTCAAGCGTGGTCGAGGAAGCACGATCGTGTCCATGAACACGGAACAGGCGGCCAGGGCCGCTTCCCTCCAAGCGATCGCGCAGGTCGTCGCCACCGTCGAACGGACCCGACGGACCAGGGACGCCGAGGGATTCCTCGCGCTCTTCCATCCGGAGGCCCTGTGGACCACCGCCCACGGGAAGGTCCTCATCGGGTTCGAGGCGATAGCGGAGTTCACGCGGGCGGTGCCGCCGACGGCGAGCTGGGACGGGGAGGTCACCTACGAGGTGGTGCACACGCAGTTCCTGCGCCCGGATGTCGCGGCCGTGAAGGTACGCCAGCTTTACCACTCGCCGGCCGGCGACACCGCGGGCGCGCCGCTCTACGTGATGACGCGCGAGACCGGACGGCCACTGGCTGCTGACGGCCTGCCAGAACACCCAGGCGACGGCGGACCCGGCCTGAGGCCGATGGCATGCGAAGGTCCGGCCGGGGCGGTGTTCACCCGTTCACCCTCCGCGGTCCGCCGGACCTTCACGCGATCGTCTCAGGAGCGAGCGAGGAACGACCGCAGTGCCGCGGTGAGTTCGGAGGGTGCGTCCAGCGCGATGAGGTGGGCCGCGGCGGGGAACTCGACCAGGGTGGCGCCGGGGATCTCGGCGGCGTACCGGCGGGCTATGTCCTGGAAGTCGGCGACGTCGAGCAGGCCGATCCCGACCAGGGTGGGAACGGCGATCGTGGCGATGTCGCCCGCCGGGCCACCCTGGGAGTGCTCCCCGACGGTGTCCTGGTTCACCAGCGACGTCCGTACCGGCGTCCGGAGCCGTTCGGCCAGCCCCGGGGCGACGTCCTCCCAGCCGCGGCCGGGCCCGCGCAGCCACATGTCCAGGTTCACGCGGACCGCGGCGTCCAGGTCACCCGCGGCCAGAGCCGCGGTCTCGGCCTCGTCGTAGGCCACCATGTCCGCGGACCAGCCGTAGCCGGGCCACGGCGGGGCGAGCAGCGTCAGGGACCGCACCCGGCCCGGGTGGGCCAGCGCGAAGTTCACGGCCACCCGCCCGCCCCAGGACGCGCCGATGAGCCCAACGCTCTCGTGACCGAGGTGGTCCAGTAGGCGGCACAGGTCATCGGTCTCGCTGAACGGGCCGGCCGGGGGCGCGGACTCGCCGAAGCCGCGCAGGTCGTACCGGATGACGGTGTGCCGCTCCGCGAGTGCGGGCACGACCGCGTCCCACATGGTGTGGTCGGCGACGCCGGCGTGTACGAGTACCACGGGCGAGCCTTCGCCGGTGACGGTGTAGGAAAGGTGGCCGAGATCGTCGGCAAGGATAAGCATCCGCAGATAGTCGCAGGTCAGGGCTTTGGGGGCCATGGAATTCCCGAAAGACGACGGCAAGCGCCTCGCGGCACCGCCCTGCCTGCGCTGACACCGGTGCACGGAGCCCCGCATCCGCCCCACACATGCGCCCACCGCGAGCCAAGGACTGCCCCGTCATCCCCGGCACCCGCACGACAACGGCTACGGCACATCGCCCCGTTGTCGGAATCCTGAGGAAGTGGAGGTGAGCAGTTCCCGCACGAGTCCGACGACGAGTCGGGGCCGGCCCACGAACGGGGAGTGGCCCGTCCGCCACTCGCGCATGTCCGTGCAGCGCGCCGCCATCCTGCGCTGCAGGCCCGGGTCGACGGCCCGGTCCTGCGCAGACGACGTAGGTCGAGGGCGTGTCCTTCCAGCTCTGCCGCTCCGGGACTCCTCGCCCGCAGCCGGGGGCCTGGGCACACAGGAGGCCGACCGCCCGGGCCGCGAGCGGTGCGGGACAGTCGCCGTAGAGGGCGGCGACAGCCCGGTCGGGGCACAGGCTGGTCGAGCCGTCGGGCCCAGGGCGGATCGCGTCCCGGAGCTGCGAGGACGCCCCACCCAGGCCGGCCGCGCTCTCACCGACATCCGGCACGAAGGCCGCCAGGTACACCAGGTGGCCCGCTCCGCGTACCCCGGTGATCACCGAACCGCCGTAGGAGTGGCCGAGTACGACCGCAGGCTGCCGCAGCGCGTCGACGGCAGCCTGGACTGCTGCGGTGTCGGCGAGCAGCGAACCCCGGTGGAGGCCGGGCACGGCAACCTCGATTCCTGCAGCCCGCAACCGCTCTGCCACCTCGGCAAAGTGTTCAGGACGGTGATACAAGCCATGAACGAGCACCACAGCGGCCAATTCGTCCCTCCTCGGAGCTCGCGGCGAACGCGACGATGAAATCCCCTGTCAACCTCAACCGGTCCTCTTTCCAAGGGACTTCACACGATCGCCCACGCAGGCACGGTGTCGTTCCGCTCCGCAATCGAGTGGACGCACCTGTCGGTGATCAAGTATCGTCCGGCCTCGGACCACGTCGCATCAGACGAACGGAAGGAGGCGAGTGCCGTGCAGTTCTCAACCATCCAGCGCTCCCTCCCCGTCACCCCGGTGTGGTTCGTCTGATCCGAGACCGGGAGCGTGCCACGCAGTACACATCCCGGAGGAATCCATGACCGATCCGGTCATCCGCACGCTCGACGAGAGCGACGCCCAGCTGTTCGACGCCCACCCCGACCCGCTGAATGCCCGCGCCGCCCACGAGCGCACCACGCACCGCCCCGACTGGAAGCGGGTCGCCCTGCGCGACGGCACGGTCGTCGCCCGCGGCGCCTGGTGGGGCGGCGCCGAGGACAAGGAACCCGTCAACGTCAACTGGTTCGACGTCGCCGAGGGCGAGGAAGAGGCGGGGGCCGAACTCCTGCGCTCCGCCCCCTGGCAGGTCGAGCTCGAGATCAACCTCCCCGGTGACTGGCAGGACCACCCCCACCTCATCGCCGCCGCCGAGACGCGCTTCGCCGCCGCCCGAGCGGCAGGCTACGAGCTCCTGGTGGAACGCTTCCTCTACCGCTGGACCCCGGAGCGCGGACTCCCCGAACGGCCCGGCCGCCTCGTCTTCGCCGCCGAACCCGACGACGCGGTCTTCTTC
>NZ_JBSGZP010000716.1:0-3643 GCF_053611065.1 Streptomyces sp. NPDC054840 | reverse complement strand
GACCAGGGCCGAGGAGACGTCCAGCAGGCGGCGGCTGACGTGCACGATCGCGTCGCCGTCGACGGCTAGGTAGCCGAGGTCGAGGGAGGCCGCCAGGTTCTCCGGGGTGACCTCGCCCTCGAAGTAGTCGGCCAGTGCCTCCGGCGTGAGCCGGACCGGGGTCTCCTCCGACCAGCCGATGCCGAGCAGCTCCCCGAGCTGGCCCACGTCTCGGCCGCTCTCGAAGGCGGCGGTCAGCTCGGCGATGCCGCCGAGGGTGTGGCCGCGTTCCAGCAGGGCGGCGATCGTGCGCAGCCGGGCCAGGTGGTGGTCGTCGTACCAGGCGATGCGTCCTTCGCGGCGCGGCGGTGGGAGCAGTTTGCGCTCGCGGTAGAAGCGCAGGGTGCGGACCGGGATGCCGGCCGCCTCGGCCAGTTCCTCCGTGCGGTACTCGCGCACCGTCTTCGCTTGCGTCTCTTCCTTCGCCACAGACGCACCTTATGGCGTACCGGCGGTAACTTTCCGGGTCCGCCCCCTACCCATGAGTACGGAGCTGCTCTACCCTCCCGATTGTGCCAGTGATTGCTGGCAGTGTTTCGATGGTGTGGTGCGGCGGTGCGGTGCGGTGCTGGGACTGCGGATGAGCGGAAGGCGGCGGGCATGGGTGGCACAAACGGCAGGGGCGGACGCGAGCACGTACGGGTGGCGGTGATCGGGTCCGGATTCGGCGGGCTCGGCGCGGCCGTACGGCTGAGGCGCGAAGGGATCACGGACTTCGTCGTACTGGAACGGGCCGACTCGGTCGGCGGCACCTGGCGCGACAACAGCTATCCCGGGTGTGCGTGCGATGTGCCCTCGCACCTCTATTCGTTCTCGTTCGCGCCCAATCCCGACTGGCCGCGGACCTTCTCCGGCCAGCCGGCCATCCGCGCCTACCTGGAGCACGTCGCCGACACCTTCGGACTGCGCCGACACATCCGGCTCGACACCGAGGTGCGGATGATGCGCTGGGACGCGGACGAGCTGCGCTGGGAGATCGAGACCTCGGCCGGACAGCTGACCGCCGACGTCGTCGTCTCCGCGACCGGGCCGCTGTCCGACCCGAAGATGCCGGAGATCCCCGGGCTCGCCGAATTCCCCGGCAAGGTCTTCCACTCCGCCCGCTGGGACCACGACTACGACCTGCGCGGCAAGCGCGTCGCCATGATCGGTACCGGCGCCTCCGCCATCCAGATCGTCCCCGCCATCGCCCCCGAGGTGGAGCGCCTCACCCTCTTCCAGCGGACCCCGCCGTGGGTCTTGCCCCGCACCGACCGGTCCATCACCGCCGTGGAGCGCTGGCTCCACCGCCGGCTGCCCTTCACCCGGGCCGCGCGGCGCGGGCTGCTGTGGGGGCTCCGCGAGCTCCAGGTCAGCGCCTTCACCAAGCGCCCCAACCAGCTCGGCCTCATCGAGTCCCTGGCCAAGGCCAACATGGCGCGCTCGATCAAGGACCCGGCGCTGCGCGCGAAGCTGACGCCCTCCTACCGGATCGGCTGCAAGCGGATCCTGCTCTCCAGCGAGTACTACCCGGCCCTCGCCCGGCCCGACGTGGACCTTGTCGCCTCCGGGCTCAAGGAGATCCGCGGCTCGGTGCTGGTCGCCGGCGACGGGACCGAGACCGAGGTCGACGCGATCATCTTCGGCACCGGCTTCCACGTCACGGACATGCCGATCGCCGACCGGGTGGTGGGCGCGGAGGGCCAGACCCTCGCGGACGCCTGGAAGGACGGGATGCAGGCGCTGCGCGGCGCCACCGCTGCCGGCTTCCCCAACTGGATGACGATCATCGGGCCGAACACCGGGCTCGGGAACAGCTCGATGATCCTGATGATCGAGTCGCAGCTCAACTACATGGCCGATTACCTGAAGCAGCTCGGCATGCTGGGCGGGAAGGTCGCACTCGGCGCCCGGCCGTCCGCCGTCTCCCGCTGGAACCGGCAGGTGCAGGCCCGCATGGAGCGGACCGTGTGGAACACCGGGGGCTGCACGAGCTGGTACCTGGACGCGCAGGGCCGCAACACGACGGTCTGGCCGGGGACGACGGGCGAGTTCCGCCGGGAGACGCGGAGCGTCGATCTGGCGGAGTACGAGGTCGTCCGGGTGGGGGAGCGAGAGCGGGTCCCGGCCGTGGTGGCGGCTGCTGCCGGTCCGGCTGCTGCCGAGCCGAAGCCGCGTCGCTCCCGCGGGGGCGACGCGGGGGCCGGTGCGGCGCCGCTGCCGGGGGCGCTGCCCCCGGGCTCCCGCGCCTCACACGCCGGGGGGACCGGAACGGGTGCGTCGAGTGGGGGCGGGGCTGAAATCGCCTCCGGCGAAGCCGGGTTCGCGGAAGAGGCGGAGGGGGGCGCGTGAGCCGCCTGACGCACGTCACCTCCGGGCCCTACGCCCCGCCCGCCGCGCGGCGCGAGCTCGTCGCCGTCTCCGCCGACGGGGCCCGCCTGCACGTCGAGATCCACGGGGACGAGGACGCGCCGGCCGTGGTGCTGGCCCATGGCTGGACCTGCTCCACCGCCTTCTGGGCCGCGCAGATCCGGGCCCTGACCGCCACTCACCGGGTCGTCGCCTACGACCAGCGGGGGCACGGGCGCAGCCCCGCCGGCCGGGCGCACGGCACCACCGCCCTCGCGGACGACCTCGTGGCCGTGCTGGAGGCCGCCCTCGCCCCCGGGGAGCGGGCGGTCGTCGCCGGGCACTCCATGGGCGGAATGACGATCATGGCGGCCGCGGGCCGGCCGGAGTTCGCCGAGCGGGCCGCGGCCGCGCTGCTGTGCAGCACCGGCAGCTCCCGGCTCGTCGCCGAGGCGCTGGTCCTGCCGGTGCGCGCCGGGCGCATCCGGACCCGTGTCACCGGCGCGGTCCTCGGCTCCCGTGCCCCCCTCGGGCCGGTCACGCCGGTCGCCCGGAAGGTTCTCAAGTACGCCACCATGGGCCCCGGATCCGCACCCGACAAGGTCGATGCGTGCGCCCGTATCGTCCACGCCTGCCCCACCGGGGTGCGCCATGCGTGGTCCCAGGTGCTGGCCGGCCTGGACCTCGACGCCGACGTGGCCCGCCTCACGGTACCCACCGCCGTGATCGGCGGCACGGCCGACCGGCTCACCCCGATCGTGCACGCCCGCGGGCTCGCCGCCGCACTGCCGAACTGCGTGGGCCTGACCGAGCTCACCGGCATGGGACACATGACCCCGGTCGAGGCCCCCGAGGCCGTCACCGGCGTCCTGCGCGAGCTCGCCGAGCTGTATCTGGGCACCACCGATCTCGACACCACCGATCTGGCAACCATCGAGAAGGAGAAGACGCCGTGAGCGCTCGCAGGAGTCTGGAAGGCCAGGTCGCCGTCGTCACCGGCGCCGCCCGGGGGGTCGGCGAGCTGCTCGCGCGCAAGCTGTCGGCCCGCGGCGCCAGGATCGCCCTCGTCGGCCTGGAGCCGGAGGCCCTCAAGGAGGTCTCCGAGCGACTGCACAGCGACAGCGATCACTGGTACGCCGACGTCACCGACCACGAGGCCATGGCCCGGGTCGCCGAGGAGGTCAAGCAGCGCTTCGGCAAGGTGGACATCGTCGTCGCCAACGCTGGCGTGGCCGCCGGCGGCCCGTTCGCCGCCTCCGACCCGGACGCCAGGCGC
>NZ_JBSGZP010000715.1:0-3650 GCF_053611065.1 Streptomyces sp. NPDC054840 | reverse complement strand
GCTGGGAGCAGTACGCCTCCGGGCGCGCGCTCGTCCGGTACGCGAAGCAGCGCGCCAACGCCACCCCCGAGAACGCGGCGATCCTGCTCGCGCTCGGCGACGGCACCGCCGAGGGCATCGAGGGCAAGCACATCAGCGAGGCCGCCCGGCAGGGCGACCTGGTGGCCATCGACGCCTTCCGCGAACTGGCCCGCTGGGCCGGCGCCGGACTGGCCGACCTGGCCTCACTGTTCGACCCGTCCGCCTTCATCGTCGGCGGCGGGGTCTCGGACGAGGGCGACCTGGTCCTCGACCCGATCCGCAAGTCCTTCAAGCGCTGGCTGGTCGGCGGCGCCTGGCGCCCGCACGCCCAGGTCCTCGCCGCGCAGCTGGGCGGCAAGGCCGGGCTCGTCGGCGCGGCCGACCTGGCCCGCCAGGGCTGACCCTCTCCACCGTTTTCCACGCGTACCGCCCGTCGCGCCCCTTGGGGGAGCGGCGGGCGGCTGCGTATCTTGCGGGGCATGGACCAGCTGCCGAAGTCCCGTACGGAGCCCGACGGTTCTGCCGTGATCCGGGTGCTCAGCTACAACATCCGCTCCCTGCGCGACGACGAGGAGGCGCTGGCCCGGGTCATCCGGGCGTGCGAGCCCGACCTCGTCCTCGTACAGGAGGCCCCCCGGTTCTTCCGGTGGCGCAAACACGCGGCGCGACTGGCCGCCAAGTGCGACCTGGTGGTGCTGGGCGGGGGCGCGACGGCGGCCGGGCCGCTGCTGCTGTGCTCGCTGCGGGTCTTCGTCGAGCGCACGGAGGACGTCCTGCTGCCGCGCACCCCCGGCCTGCACCGCAGGGGCTTCGCCACGGCGGTGATCCGGATCGGGGGCGTGCGGGTGGGCCTGGCCTCCCTGCACCTGTCGCTCCAGGCGGCGGAGCGCCGGGCCCACGCGGAGCTGCTGCTGGAGCGGCTGGCCGGCATGGACGTGCCGTACGCGATCGCCGCGGGCGACCTGAACGAGGGCCCGGACGGGCCGGCGTACGGGCGGCTGGCCGCCGAGCTCCAGGACTGCCGGGCGGTGGCCCCGTGGGGCGGCGGACCGACCTTCCCGGCGTCGGCGCCGGACCGCCGGATCGACGCCGTGTTCGCCACGAAGGGGGTGGAGGTACTGGCCTGCGGTGTCCCGGAGGGCCTGCCGGGTCTCTCGCTCACGGACCTCGGCGCGGCGACGGATCACCTGCCGGTGCTGGCGGCCCTCCGCCTCGCGGCTGCGCCGTAGCTCAGCGGTCCCGGGTGCGGTGCCGCTGCCGTGGGCTCCGCACCCGGAGCCCCGCGCCTCGAACGCCGGCGAGGCCTGTGAGGCCTGTGGGACCGCGGGCGAGGCCGGGGGACCGGTCAGACGACCGCGCCGCGCCCCGGGTCGTCCTCGTCGTCCTCGTCGCCGTGCGCCATGCGCCCCACCAGCGTCGCGAAGCCGCCCAGGAAGCCGCCGATGCCCAGCGTCGTCAGCCACCAGGTCATCTCCCACTGCAGGAGAACCGCGAGCAGCAGCAGCACCGGGCCGCCGACGACCGCCAGCCACGCGAACTTCGACGTCGTGTCCGCCGGCGGGAGCTCCGGCTCCGGGGGGACGAAGTGCCCCTCCTCCAGCGGAGTCAGGTCGTCGTCCTCCGGCTCCGCCGGTGAGTGGTCCCGGGGACCCGCCATGCCCACGCCCGGGGCGAAGACCACGGAGCTGCCCAGCGCCGTCGCAGGCCCCGGTTCCGCGTCCGGCTTCGCGTCCGGCTTCGCGTCCGGCTTGGTGTCCGGCTTCGTTTCCGCCTTCGGATCGGCCTTCGCATCCGTTCCGGACTCCGGCGGCAGCGGCTTGACGTCCTCCTCCGGCAGGAGGAGGTTCTCGATCGGTCTGAACGGCCGGGCCCCCGGCGGGTCCGGCGGCTCCTGCCCGTACCCGGCGACGATCGCCGCCCACGCCGCTTCCTCGTCCAGCGGCGGAACCCCGCCCGACTGCTCCTCGTGCTCAGCCACCGGCCTCCGCCCCCTCCCTGCCCACGCTCTCCGCCAGTCGGCCGATGAACGCATAGCTGTCCGCGAAGATCCGCTCCGCGTCATGGTCCAACGTCGCCACGTGGTAACTCTGTTCCAGCAGGGTCTCGGTGACATCCGTCGAGGAGACGCGGGCCAGTACCCGCGCGGAGTCCGCGGGCGGTACGACATGGTCCTGCGGGCTGTGCAGCAGCAGCATCGGCTGCGTCACCTGCGGCAGCTCGGCGTCCACGAGCTGCAGGAACTTCCTCAGCGAGTGCGCGGCCCGGGTCGGGACCCGGTCGTACCCGACC
This sequence comes from Streptomyces sp. NPDC054840, assembly GCF_053611065.1. NCBI lineage: Bacteria > Bacillati > Actinomycetota > Actinomycetes > Kitasatosporales > Streptomycetaceae > Streptomyces > Streptomyces sp. NPDC054840. The sequence continues at coordinate 1,340 of NZ_JBSGZP010000715.1, read as the reverse complement.
TCCTCGGAGCCCGGCTTCGCGATGTCGCTGGCGATGCCCGGCGTCGACCGGATCAGGTGCTTGGTCACCGGCAGGGTCACGGCCAGCGGGTCGTGCACCTTGTTGGCCGGGTTGACGAGCACGATGCCGCTGATCGCGTCCCCGTGCTTGGCCGCCAGCCGAAGGGTCAGCGCCCCGCCCATCGACAGCCCGAAGACGAACACCTGCTCGCACCGGTCCAGCAGTTCCCGCAGGGCGCGGTCCACCTCGGCGTACCAGTCCTGCCAGCCCGTGAGCTGCATGTCCTGCCAGCGCGTCCCGTGCCCGGGGAGCAGCGGCAGCGACACCGTCAGGCCCCGCCCGGCGAGGTACTCGGCCCAGGGACGCAGGGACTGCGGGGACCCGGTGAAGCCGTGGCAGAGGAGGACGCCGACCTCTCCGCCCTCGTGGCGGAACGGCTCGGCTCCAGGGAGGACGGGCACCAGGTTCTCCTTGATCACGATGTACGTCGGATGGGTGCGTTGCTCTGTGTGACTTCACCGTACGCGACCGGGGTGGCACCGGCCAGGGTCGTCGGGCCCCTGCCGGTGTAGGCACGGGATATGGTCTGTTCGACAGACACAGGAAGGCTTTCGAGTTGATCTACGGCGCAATGAAGTTCTCCATCGGCGGTTCACTGAAACTCGCTTTCAGGCCGTGGGTGGAGGGCCTCGAGAACATTCCCGCGGAGGGGCCGGCGATCCTCGCGAGCAACCACCTTTCCTTCTCCGACTCCTTCTTCCTGCCGGCGGTGCTGGACCGGAAGGTCACCTTCATCGCGAAGGCGGAGTACTTCACCTCCCCGGGGGTCAAGGGCAAGCTGACGGCCGCCTTCTTCAAGGGCGTCGGCCAGCTCCCGGTGGACCGCTCCGGCGCCCGCGGGGCCGGGGAGGCCGCGATCCGGAGCGGCATCGAGGTCATCGAACGCGGAGAGCTGTTCGGTATCTACCCGGAAGGCACCCGGTCACCCGACGGACGCCTCTACCGCGGCAAGCCCGGCGGTCTGGCCCGCGTGGCACTGGCCACCGGTGCGCCGGTGATCCCGGTGGCGATGATCGACACGGAGAAGATCCAGCCGCCCGGCAAGGTGGTCCCCAAGCTGATGCGCCCGGGGATCCGGATCGGCAAGCCGCTGGACTTCAGCCGCTACCACGGCATGGACAACGACCGCTTCATCCTCCGCTCGGTGACCGACGAGGTCATGTACGAGATCATGAAGCTCTCCGGTCAGGAATACGTCGACATCTACGCGACGGCGGCCAAGCGCCAGATCGCCGATGCCGAGAAGGCGGAGAAGGCCGAGAAGGCTGCCAGGACGGACA
>NZ_JBSGZP010000714.1:0-3656 GCF_053611065.1 Streptomyces sp. NPDC054840 | reverse complement strand
CCCCGCACACGCTACCCAGATTCGGGCCGTCAGCCGCCGACTCCGGCGGTCTGGCGCCAGATTCGGCCATCGCGGACGACAAGTGTCCCGAACGCGTGCTCCGGTTCACCGTTCAGGCTCATGATCGCCCGGTAGAAGATGGTGTCTTCGGTCTCGATGTACTCCTGTAGTTCCACGAGCGCGGGCTTCACCGTGAGATAGCCGGTGAACGTCTCGCGAACCGCTTCGATCCCGACCGAGGCTCCCTCGAAGCGCAGCAGCACGGCGTCGTCGGTGTAGTTCTTCATCACCGCCTCGATGTCCAGGGCGGCCAGCGCCTCCATCTGGCGGACGAACACCGGGTGCAGCTTGGAGATGTCGTACTTGGCCATGTCGACTCCGTTTCAACTGGGAGAGGTGCCCACGATGGGTGCCATTTCGGGTGTTGGCGCAGGTGAGGCGCAGGACTGGGCGCTCCCGGCGAAGGGCAGCCGGACGACCATGCGGGTCTCACCGGGACGCGAGCGGGCGTTGATCGACCCGTGGTGGCGCTGGGTCACGATGCGGTAGCTGAGGTGCAGCCCCAGGCCCGTGCCCTTGCCCACGTCCTTGGTGGTGTAGAAGGGTTCGAAGATCCGCGGCAGGGATGCCGCCGGGATGCCGCGGCCGGTGTCGGCGATCTCCACGACCATGCAGACGCCCTCGGCGCGGGCGCGCAGGGTCAGTACGCCGGAGCCCTCCATGGCCTCGGCCGCGTTGTCGACCAGGTTGGTCCACACCTGGTTCAACTCACTCGGATAGCCCGTCAGTTCGGGCAGACCGGGCTCGTACTCACGCACGATGCTGATGCCGGCGAGCTTGGCACGCAGGACGACCAGCGTGTTCTCCAGTCCGTCGGTCACCGGGAAGCGCTGTTCGGGCGCCCGGTCGAGGTTGGCGTAATCCCGGGTGGCGGAGACGAGCTGGGAGATCCTGGGACCCGCGGCCCGGAGCTCCGCCGCGAGCGAGCGGATCTCCAGCAGCGCCGCCAGGTGGTCCAGGGCCGGCGCGAGGGCGGGTTCCCCCACACCGTCCAGCCGCTCCAGCAGCCAGGCCAGCTCCAGTCCGAGGTCCGCGACCCCGGATCCGAGCAGGCCGGGCCGTTCGGTGCCCGCCTCCTCGGCCCAGTCGGCGATCTCCTCCTCGGCGTCGGCCTGGGCGAACGGGTCGGTGGTCACCGGCGGCGGCAGCTTGTCCAGTTCGTCGGCGAGCCGGTCGAGGAGCGAGCGCTCCGCGCCCGAGGCGGCCGCGCCCCAGGCCTGCGCGGTACGGGTGAGCCGCTCCAGCGCGGGAGCCAGTTCCTGCGCGGCCCGGGCCACCGCGGCAGCCGGGTTGTTCAGCTCGTGGGCGAGCCCGGCGGCCAGGGTGCCGAGCGCCTCCACGGTGGCCCGCTTGCGGGCCTGCACCTCGGAGGACTTGATGCGCCAGGCCAGGACGGGGATCAGTACGGCGGCCACCCCGTGGCAGCGGGTCAGCATCTCGAAGAAGACCGGCTTCGGATAGGCCACCACCGTGGTCGACGGACCGCTGGCGGCCGCGGTGGCCACGTAGGAGCCGTCGGTCAGCAGGGGCAGTTCGCCGGTGAACCGGTGCGCGGCGGCCGGCTTGCCGTCGTGCGCCTCGGCGGCGGCGCTCTCCTCCTCGGTGGAGTGCCGGGTGAGCACCTCCTCCCGGCCGTCGACGACCTTGGTGACGACCAGCCCGCCGCGCAGCAGGACGTGGAAGCCGGTGGCCTGCTCCCCGTCCCGGAAGAGGACGTCGCCGTCGGCCAGGGTCCGGGGCTCCGACACCGAGACCAGCCAGTCCAGCTGCTCCTCGGTGATCCCCGCGAAGATCTCCAGCTCGCGCAGGGCCGACCGCAGCTGCGGGCCCTCCATGTCCGCCGCGTTCACGCCGTACTCCCCTCGGCCCGGGTACGGGCGGCCAGTCGCACGGTGGCCAGCAGGGCCAGCACGCACACGCCGGCCACGGCGGCCATGAATCCGACCGAGGTGCGGTGCAGCCCGTGGATGTTGGTGAGCATCCCGGCGAGGACCGCCGGCACGCTCATCGCGAGGTACGCGAAAACGTATACGGCCGCGGTCAGTTCACCGCGGTGCGCCGGCGGCGCGAGCGTGCTCAGCGCGCGGAAGGAACCGAGGAAGGCGGCCCCCCAGCCGCTGCCGAGGAGGGCCGTGGCGACGAGGAACACGGCGGCCGAGCGGATCCCCAGCGCGAGCAGCACCAGACCCAGTCCGGCGAGGAGGCCGGACAGGCCGAGCACGGCGGTGCGCAGCGCCTCGGTGCGGCCGAGCATCAGCTGGGCGGCGGTGGCGGCGCCCGCGAGCAGGGCGACCGTGGCCCCGCCGACCAGGTAGTTGGTGGACCGCAGCAGGGACAGCGCCAGGTGCGGTCCGAGCGAGAGGTAGAAGCCGCCCACCGACCAGACCGCGACGATGGTCAGGACGAGGACGGCGAAGCGGCCCCGGGCGTCCGCCGGTACCCGGATCCGGTGCGGGACCACCCGGAAGCGGCCGCCGGCACCGGGCGCGCTCTCCCGCATCCGGACCACCCCCACCAGGGTCAGGGCGAAGGCCCCGACCAGCAGCAGGTAGCTCAGCACGGTCGGGGCGGGCGCGAACTGGACGAGGAGTCCGGCCCCGATCCCGCCGAGCCCGATGCCCACGGTGGGGCCGGCGCTGTTGACCTGGGCGCCGAGCGCGGGTCTGGTAGCGGGGCTGAGTTCCAGCAGGGCCGCGCCCATCGCGCCGGTGGCCAGGCCCACGGCGAGCCCCTGGACGGCGCGGGCGGCCAGCAGCAGGCCGAGTCCCTGGGCCGCGGCGAACAGGACCATGGAGACCATGGCCAGGATCAGCGCGCCGCCCAGGACCGGGCGCCGGCCCAGGGTGTCGGAGAGGGAGCCGAACAGCAGGAGCCCGGCCAGCACGGTGACCGCGTACAGGGCGAAGACCACCGTGATCGTGCCCGAGGACAGCCCCCATTCCTGCTGGTAGAGCACATAGAGGGCGGAGGGCACGGAGGAGGAGAGCATCAGCAGGACGAGGACCGCTCCCACCACCCAGAAGCCGGAGCCTCTGGGCGCACTGGCCGCATGGGCGGCTGGGTGCACGGTTACCCCCGTGGTCGTCTTGGATGTGTCGGCCACTGCGTCACTCAACTCCCCCGTGATGGGGCCCGTGGCGGGCCCCGTGGTGTGCCCCTCTCGGGCTATCGGGCGAGAGCCTGCTCGGCCCTCTGCAAGGCTCGGGCCGTGAGGACCCCCACGAGATGACCGAGGTACTCGGCCGAGGTGCCGCGCCCGGGGACGAAGAGCTCCCTGGGTTCGGCGCGGAAGGCGGCGAGCACGGCGTCCGTGCGGTACGGGCCCCCGCGCAGCCGGTCCTCGACCCCGCGCAGCCGCAGTGCGCGGGAGGTGGCCCCGGTGACGGCGATGCGCGGTCCGCCGGGGGTGATCCGTACGGCGGTGGCGCACACCGGGTAGCGGGTGGCGCGGTCGGCGGTCTTCTCGAAGGCGGCGGCCGGGCCGGCGGCCGGCACCAGCAGCGCGGTGAGGACCGCGTCGGCGGGCGCGGGGCCGGCCGCCAGCTCCTCCGCGGCCAGGGTGGACCGCCCGCCGGGGCCGGCCAGTTCGACCACGG
>NZ_JBSGZP010000713.1:0-3668 GCF_053611065.1 Streptomyces sp. NPDC054840 | reverse complement strand
GTGACGTGGAACAGGTAGAGGTCCTTCTCCGAGGCCTTGCCCTGGGCGATCACGGTGTTCCGCAGCCAGTCGATCAGGCCGTTCCAGTACTCCGTGCCGAAGAGCACGATCGGGAAGCGGGTGATCTTCTGGGTCTGGACCAGGGTCAGCGCCTCGAACAGCTCGTCCAGCGTGCCCAGGCCGCCCGGCAGGACGACGAAGCCCTGGCTGTACTTCACGAACATCGTCTTGCGGACGAAGAAGTACCGGAAGTTCAGGCCGAGATCGACGTGCTGGTTGAGCCCCTGCTCGAAGGGAAGCTCGATGCCGAGGCCGACCGAGATGCCGTTCGCCTCGCGGGCGCCCCTGTTGGCCGCCTCCATGGCTCCCGGACCGCCGCCGGTGATCACCGCGAAGCCGGCGCGGACCAGCGCGCTGCCGATCCGCACGCCCGCGTCGTACTCGGGCGAGCCCTCCGGCGTGCGGGCCGACCCGAACACACTGATCGCGGGCGGCAGCTCGGCCAGCGTGCCGAAGCCCTCGATGAACTCCGACTGGATGCGCAGGACCCGCCAGGGATCGGTGTGCACCCACTCGGAGGGCCCGGCCGAATCCAGCAGCCGCTGGTCGGTCGTACTGCCCGCCTGCACCTGGCTGCGCCTCCTCAGCACCGGCCCGAGCTGCTGCTCCTCGGGCCGACGACGAGCGGAACCCTCGGGACTGCCGTGGTTGCCCATGCTGTGCTCCCTCCTGCTGATCGTTGGATCAGGGTAGGCGCACAAAGGTGACGAGAAGCGGAATTCAGGAGGTCAGCCAGGCGCGGAGTCGTTCCTCGCAGTGGAGGATCGCCTTCGTCTCGACGCGTTCGTCGACCTTGTGCGCCAGCAGGGCGTCGCCCGGGCCGTAGTTGACGGCCGGGACTCCGACGGCGCTGAAGCGGGAGACGTCCGTCCAGCCGAACTTGGGCATGGCGCGGCCGCCGACCGCCTCCATGAAGGCCTCGGCGGCCGGGTGGGAGAGGCCGGGGAGGGCGCCGGGCGAGGAGTCGTCGACCACGAATGCGGCGATGTCGCAGTCCGCGAACACCTCCCGTACGTGGGCCAGCGCCTCGGCCTCGGTGCGGTCCGGGGCGTAGCGGAAGTTGACGGTCACCGTGCACGCGTCGGGGATGACGTTGTTGGCGACGCCGCCCTCGATGCGGACCGCGTTGAGGCCCTCGTGGTACTCCAGACCGTCGATGACCGGCTTGCGGGGCTCGTAGGCCGCGAGGCGTGCGAGGATCGGGGCCGCCGAGTGGATGGCGTTGGAGCCCATCCAGCTGCGCGCCGAGTGGGCGCGCTCGCCGGCGGTGCGGAGCAGGACGCGCAGGGTGCCCTGGCAGCCGCCCTCGACCTCGGCGTTCGAGGGTTCCAGCAGGACCGCGAAATCGCCCGTCAGCCAGTCGGGGTGGGCCTCGGCGACCTTCCCGAGGCCGTTGAGGTCGGCGGCGACCTCCTCCTGGTCGTAGAAGACGAAGGTGAGGTCCCGGTTCGGCTCGGGCACGGTCGCGGCGATGCGCAGCTGCACGGCGACACCGGACTTCATGTCGGTGGTGCCGCAGCCCCACAGCACGTCGTTCTCGTCGAGGCGGGAGGGGACGTTGTCGGCGATCGGCACGGTGTCGAGGTGGCCGGCGAGTACGACGCGCTCGGCACGGCCGAGGTGGGTGCGGGCGACGACGTTGTTGCCGAAGCGGTCCACGGTGAGGTGCGGCAGGCCGCGCAACGCGTGTTCCACGAGGTCGGCGAGTACCTTCTCGTCGCCGCTCACGGACGGAATGTCGACGAGCCGGGCGGTCAGCTCGGCGGCGTCCAGGGTGAGGTCCAGCTCGGATTCGGACATGGTCTGACCCTAATGCCCCGGGCTGCGGCGAAGCCTCCCGCGTCCGGCCGGTGGACGCGTCATATGCCTCAAGTACGGTGGGCCGCGTGTCCGAGACCCGTGATCCCCGTCCTCGTCGCCGCCGGCTGCTCCGGGCGGTCGTCGGCCTGCTCGTTCTCCTTGCGGTGATCGGATATTTCGCCGTGCAGCGCGATTCGAACGGTGGCGGCGGTGCCCCGTTCTGCGTGGCCGGCGCGGCCCCGGTCGGCGAGGACGAAACCTCCGAGACGTACGAGATGTCCCCGGAGCAGGCGGCGAACGCGGCGACGATAGCCGCCGTCGGCGTCGCCAAGGGCCTGCCGGACCGGGCGGTGACCATCGCGCTGGCGACCGCCATGCAGGAGTCCGCGCTGCGCAACCTCGACCACGGGGACCGTGACTCCCTGGGCCTCTTCCAGCAGCGGCCGTCGATGGGCTGGGGCACTCCGGCGCAGATCACGGACCCGGTGTACTCGGCCGGGATCTTCTACGACCACCTCGTCGACGTACCGGGCTACTCGCGGCTGCCGCTGACGGTGGCCGCGCAGAAGGTGCAGCGCAGCGGGTTCCCGCAGGCGTACGCGAAGCACGAGCCCGACGCGACCGTGCTCACGGCGGCGTTCGCCGGCGGCGGCACGCTGAACTGCGGCGGTCCCGCACCCACCCGGCCGGGCGACCCGGATCGGGTACGGGCCGACCTGATCCGGATCTTCGGCAAGGACGGGACGCACACCATGTCCCCGCAGGGCGGCGGCCAGGCCGGCCGGAACACCGGCGGCGGGCAGGCCGTACCGGAGCCCGAGGTCACCGTGGTGGAGAAGAAGAACGGTGGCGAGGAGGCGACGCGCCGCAGCCGGGCGATGGCCCACTGGGCGGTGGCCAACGCCAAGGCGATGGGCATCTCCCGGGTGTCGTACGGCCGGCACGGCTGGATCGCGGGCAAGGACCGGGGACGGTGGCAGGACAAGGGCGGCGCGGGGACGAAGGACGCCGCCAAGGACCCGCACTACGCGGGGCCGGGCGAGGTACGGATCTTCATGGCCCGCTGATTTCCCGAGCCCCGCCCGTCCTCGCGGCGGGGCACGCACCGGGGGCGCCCGGGCTGACGTACGAGTGATCACTCCTGCGGGGGGATCCGTGTAGCGGGTCACGGATCCCTGATCGGGACAGAAGCCCTGGTCGGGGCCCTCCGATGCTCTTGTCGCGGAAGCCGATTAAACGATGCGTTACCGATCCTTTACCCACCGGCACCGCAACTCCACCCGCCCCGGAAGCGGTTAGTCATGGCGTACTCAGCCGCTACCGCTAGGAGCAACATGTCTCTCCCCCTGACCCGTCGGATCGCCCGTGCCGCGCTGCTCCTCGCAGCCGGGGCAGCGCCCGTGGTCGGTGCGGCCGGTGCGGCCAGCGCCGCCGGTCTGGAGTCCGTGCCGCAGCTGGGCCAGCTCACCGCCCCCGACGCCGCTTCGACGGCGGACGCGGCCACCGACGCCGTCGGCACCGCCGGCAGCGCCACCAAGGCCCTGCCGGCGCCCGCCGCCGATGTGGCCGGTACCGCGCAGGGCCTGCTCGGCGGGCTCCCCACCACGCAGGAACTGCCGGTGTCCTCCCTGCCGACGGACTCCCTGCCGACGTCTTCCCTGCCGACGGACTCCCTGCCGACGTCTTCCCTGCCGACGGACTCCCTGCCGACGTCTTCCCTGCCGACGTCCGGTGTCCTGCCGGGGGGCCTGCCCGGCGGCCTGCCGCTGGGCGGCTGACGCCGTAGGAAACACCGAGGGGGCCGGGAG
>NZ_JBSGZP010000712.1:0-3679 GCF_053611065.1 Streptomyces sp. NPDC054840 | reverse complement strand
GGGTCGAGCTGCCCGGCGGCGTCCTTGGCGCCCTTCACGGCGAAGAGGTCGCCGGAGGCGTCGTCGCGCACCCACAGGTCGGCGGCGCCGTCACCGTCGGTGTCGCCCGGGACCAAGACCGCGACCGTGTCCCAGCCGCCGTCGCCGACGAGGACCGGGGCGCCGTTCATGTCGAGGTAGCCGGAGCGGCTGCCCGTGTACGCCCAGAGCTTCGCACCCTGCTTGACCAGCAGGTCGGGCTCGCCGTCACCGTTCAAGTCACCCGCGTCGGCGATGTCCTGGGCGTCCGACCAGTGATCGTTCCCCTGCGCCGGGTCGTCCTCGATGACGCTCAGGACGATGCCGTCGTGCGGACGGACGCTGCCGAGGCCGTTGTTGGGAAAGAGCCGGAGCTGCTTGGCCCCCAGCCCTTCGACCGACTCGAGCACCAGCAGGTCGTTGTATCCGTCCTCGCCCCAGTCCCCGCCAGCGGCGATGCGGCTGCCGGGGGCGAAGGACGCGCCGCCGTCGACCGGTGCGGCGAAGGTGCCGTCGGCCCGGCCGGCCGAGAAGCGGAGCCTGCCGTCGGGGTCCAGGGTCCACAGGTCGCGCAGACCGTCGCCGTTCAGGTCGCCGGCGGCGTCGCGGACTCCTCCGTTCCCGAGAGCCCAGAAGTGGTACACGGCCTGGTCCGAGCGCCGCCCGGCCTTGTCGACGCTGTACGCGTAGAGCATGTGCGGACCGGAGCCAGTGGGCGTGATCACGGCACTGCCACCCGGCGCCACGGTGATCTCCCGAGGCGCGAAGTCCGACCAGTACACGATCTTCTCGATGTTGGTGGCGCCGCCGGTGCCGAACGTGAACGTGCCCGGGGTGCGGGCCTTGCCGGTGTTGGCGGGGGCGCCGTTCGAGGCGTCGGGGAACTCGGGTGAGCTGATCACCGGCGGCGCGGGGCGGCCGATGGTGGTCTCCAGCTTCGCGGTCGCCGGGGCGAAGCGCTTCCAGGCCGAGGCGTCGGACTCGTTCGCGGCGAACAGACCGACGGTGACGGAGGTCCGGGACTTGGCCGCGGCCTCCTTCACCAACGCGGTGGCGTCGAATTCGAGGTCGCCGGCCGCGCAGCCCTCACGGCCCTTGGCGTCCGTCACCGTCGCCAGCCGGACGGCCTTGGCGGGCTGATTGTTCCACGTGGTCTTCGCCGAGACGGCGCCGACGCTCCACAGCTCCACCGGACGGCCCGTGCAGGACGCGGCCCCCGTGTTGGTGATCCGGAAGGTCGCCTTGGATACCGTGGCGCCCGCCAGCGCGGTGGTGTCCAGGCGGAGGTACGCGCGGGACAGCCCCTCGGTGCCGGCCTCGTTGCCGACGCGCAGGTCGCCGGCGGCGTTCCAGTAGGAGTGGTTCGGGTACTTCTTGGACACGCGCGTCCAGGCCTGTGCGCCGACGGGGGTCTCCCCCGCCCCCGCGGCGCTGACGGCCGGTGCGGCGACGGCGGCCGTCGCCGGTCCCGCCGCCACCCCGGTCACGGCCAGTCCGCCGGCCAGGGCCAGCGAGACGGCACTCGACATCCTTCTCAGCATGCACGCTCCACACATCGGTCGGTTCCTCGGATAGGAGCACCCACCCTAACCGTGTGATCAACTTCTGCGGGAACGATTAATCGGGGGCCCCATCACACCCCTGACCTGCGCGGACCGCGACTCACGCCTCGTCGCGGGCGAGGGACAGCAGGCGATCCAGGACACGGGGGCCGCCGGCGCGGACGCCGTCGTGCTCGAACTCGTCCGTCACCCAGGTCCGCAGGCCCCGGACGGACCGGGCCGTCTCCAGCGAGTGCGCGGTGTCCACGTACATGTCGTCGTGGTAGACGGCGGCGGCCACCGGTACCTCGTTGGCGGCCAGGCGCGCCGGGTCGTAGAGCGGCTGCCAGCCGGTGCGGGCGGCCAGCAGGTCCGCGGTCTCGCGCAGCGGGACCAAGGCCGGGTCGGTGGTGAAGTGCCAGGGGTGGATGGTCTCGCCGGTGAAGAGCAGCGGCTCGTCGCCCGCGAGCGCCTTGCCCGCGTCGAAGCGGAGGTGGTTCGCGCGCACCCGTTCGGCGGCCCAGGCCAGGGGCGCGGCGGGGTCCTGGGCGTAGATCGCCTCGTGGACCAGAGCGTAGAGAGGGTGTCCGGCGAAGGAGAGGCGGCCGCGGACGTTCTCCAGGAAGGCGTCGGAGAGGGCGGGTCCCGCGGGGGTCGGCACGAAGGCGTCCTCCAGCAGGTAGTGGAGCTGGTGGCTGCCGTCGCCCCCGCCGAGGAGGATGCCGAGGGACTGGAAGCCCTCGACGGTGAGACGGTGCCCGCCGGGGAGTTCGGCGGGGGCTTCCGCGAGGTGGGCGGCGATCCGGCGGGCGCGCTCGACGTCCATCGGGTAGCGGGCGTAGTGGGCCAGGTTCTTGCGCTCGATGCGGGGGTACGCGGCCTCGTACACCTCGTCGGCGGTGGCGGTCAGGGACGGGAGGCCACCGGTGATGAGGGCGGCGGTGAGGCCTTCAGGCGCGGTGGAGAGGTAGTGGGTCGTGCAGAAGCCGCCGAAGCTCTGGCCGAGCACGGTCCAGGGCGCGCCGCCGGTCAGGCCGGGGCGGATGGCTTCGGCGTCACGCACGATGGAGTCGGCGCGGAAGTGGGCGAGGTACTCCGCCTGCTGGGCCGGGGTGCCGCGCAGGGGCAGGGTCTGCCGGTTCACCGGGGTCGAGCGTCCGGTTCCGCGCTGGTCGAGGAGCAGCACGCGGTACTCGGCCAGCGCCCGCTCCAGCCAGGCCTGGCGGCCGGTGAAACGGCGCGCGCCGAAGCCCGGACCGCCCTCCAGGTAGAGCAGCCACGGCAGTGTCCCGGGGTCCTTGCCGGCGGCCACGACCTCGCGGGCGTACAGCTCGATCCGCTCCCCGTCCGGGCGCGCGTGGTCCAGGGGGACGGAGAACCGGTGGTCGGTGAGGACCGTGCCGGGCTGGCGATAGCTGTGTGCGGTGGTCATGGACGGCCCCAGGGTAGGAGGAGATGAAGGACCGCGCCCCGGCCGGGTGGCGGCGGGGGCGCGGGGTGTCAGAACTCGACGACCGAGCGGAGGACCTCGCCGCGCTCCATCCGGGCGAAGGCGTCCTCGACGCCGTCGAGCGGGATGGTTTCGGAGACGAAGGCGTCCAGGTCGAGGCGGCCTTGCAGGTAGAGGTCGATGAGCAGCGGGAAGTCGCGCTCGGGCAGGCAGTCCCCGTACCAGGAGGACTTCAGGGCGCCGCCGCGGCCGAAGACGTCGAGGAGGGGGAGTTCGAGCTTCATCTCGGGGGTCGGCACGCCCACCAGGACCACCGTCCCGGCGAGGTCGCGCGCGTAGAAGGCCTGCTGGTACGTCTCGGGGCGGCCCACGGCGTCGATGACCACGTCCGCGCCGTTGCCGCCGGTCAGTGCCTGAATGGCCTTGACCACATCCTCCGTGCGCCCGTTGACGGTGTGGGTGGCGCCCAGGCCCCGGGCCCACTCCAGCTTCCGGTCGTCCAGGTCCACGGCGATGATCCTGGAGGCGCCCGCGAGGCGGGCTCCGGCCACGGCCGCGTTGCCCACTCCTCCGCAGCCGATCACCGCGACCGTGTCACCGCGCCCGACGTTGCCGGTGTTGACCGCCGCGCCGAGGCCGGCCATCACGCCGCAGCCGAGGAGGCCGGCGG
>NZ_JBSGZP010000711.1:0-3682 GCF_053611065.1 Streptomyces sp. NPDC054840 | reverse complement strand
TGTCGTTCTCGCGCCTACAGGCTGTCGAGGAAGCCGACGGCGACCTTCCAGAGCTGCTCGGCGGCCTCGGCGTCGTAGTCGTCCAACTCCGGGTCGGTGAACAGGTGCCCGGCACCGGGGTAGCTGTGGACCTCCACGTCGGCCCCCGCCCGCTGCATGCGCAGGTACCAGGCCGTCAGCCAGTCGTGCGGCTCGAAGGGGTCCGGGTCCGCGATGTGCAGCTGCACCGGCAGCTCGTCCACCGAGGCGCCGTCCTCCAGGTCCGCCGTCCCGTGCAGGAGCAGCAGCCCGCGCGCCTTCTCGTCGGCCATCGCCAGGTGCTGGGCGACGGAACCGCCGAAGGAGAAGCCCGCGTAGACCAGTCCCTGGTCCGAGTGGGGGGCGGAGGCCAGCACCGCGCGCTTCAGCAGTTCGTCACGGCCGATCTCGTCCCGGTGGGCCATGCCCTCCTCGACGGTCCCGAAGGTGCGTCCCCCGAAGAGATCCGGCACCTGGACCTGGTGCCCTGCCGCGCGCAGCCGGTCGGCCGCCGCGTGCACCGCGGGCCGCAGCCCGTACGTCGAATGGAAAAGCATGATGTTCATGCCTCCATCGTGCCAGCCGTCGAGGACCAGGGGCCCGGGGACCCGGGCCCCTTCCGCTCTGCCCGACCACGCCTCCACCGGCGGTAGGGCGTGACGGACATCACACCCGAACGGTCCGGATCCGCGCGGTGTCACGGCGAAGGACGCCCTGCCCCACACCCCCACGACCCCGGCCGCGAGGCTCCCTGGGCGGCGGGAAGGAGAGCTGCCGCGCACTCCTCGGCGAGGTCCTCGGCGTGCGGCGGAAGCGGGTCGCCGGAGCGCAGGTGGCGGCGGACGACCGAGAGCGGGAGGTCGATCAGGGCCAGGGTGACCCGGTCCAGGTCCCGGGGCTCCGTCGCGCCGAGAGCGGCGGCGAGCTCGCCGATGGCGGCGTACACCCGCTGATTGCCGGAATCGGCTCGGCGGGTGTGCTCCTCGGACCAGTCGGCGCGGCCGAACTCCCACGGGCCGTAGAGCAGCAGGGCGGCCTCCTCGGGGTGGGCGCGGCTCCACCCCACGACGTGCCGGGCGGCCGCGCGGGCGGCCCGGCGGGGGTCGGTGTCGCTGTGCAGGCAGGCGAAGTAACCCTCCTGGAACCGCTCGACGCTCCGCAGCCACACCTCGGCGAGCAGGGCGCCGCGCCCGGCGAAGCGGTGGTACATGGAGCCGCTGGGCGCGCCGATCGCCTGGGCGACGGCGGTCATCGTCACGCCGCCCGGCCCGGCGGAGGCGGCCAGCCGGACGGCGGCGTCGAGGATCTGGTCGGTGTCGAAGCGGGGTGGTCTCGCCATGAATCAGAGAGTACCCTCCACATTATTAGAGGCCTCTCTCTAATAATGTGAGGGGAAGGACCTTCCATGGGCGTTTACAACGTGCACGAACGCGTGATCGCGGCGAAGGAGAGCGAGGTCGGCGCGCTGATCGACACGCTGGCGGCCGGCGACGAGGACCGGCTGTGGCCGGGCCGCGTGTGGGATCCGATGGAGTTCGACCGTCCCCTGGCCGTGGGCGCGGTGGGCGGCCACGGGCCGGTGCGGTACACGGTCGCCGCGTACGTGCCCGGAACCTGGGTCCGCTTCGCCTTCACCGGGCCGCGCGGCTTCCACGGCTTCCACGAGTTCGCCGTCCTGCCCGTCGACGCGGAGCGGACCGTGCTGCGGCACACCCTCGCGATGTCCGTCAGCGGCCTGTCCCGCCTCACCTGGCCGGTGGGGTGGCGCCCTCTGCACGACGCCTGCCTGGAGGACTGTCTGGACCTCGCCGAACGGGCCTGCACGGGCACGATCGCCCGCCGGGCCCGCTGGTCCCCGTACGTCCGCCTCCTGATGTCCCTGGGCCGCCCGGCCCGCTGAACGGCCGCCGCTCAAGGCGTGCGCAGACTCCGTACATCCAGGTGCCGCAGCACCCGGTCCACGATCTCCGGGTCGGAGCCGGGTTCGCTGCGGGCGGCCAGGACCTCGTGGCGGGCGGCCGACATCATCTCCCGCTGGATCCGCTGGATGTCGCGGAGCCGTTCCACCCGCTTCGCGTACGCCTCGCGGCGTTCCTCGTCCACCATGTCGGGGCTGATCCTGGCCCCCACGTCGTACGCGCGCCGGTACAACTGCTCGACCAGGTCCTCCGGCAGCTCCTCCACCTCTTCGATCTCCTTCAGCCGCCGCTTCGCGGCCTTGGCCGCGCGGATCGCCAGCCGCCGCTCCGCGTCCCGCTCGGCGTCCGTGTCGGCCTCCACCCCCAGCCGCCGTACCAGCCACGGCAGGGTCAGCCCCTGGCACACCAGGGTCGTCATGATCACCGCGAAGGCGATGAAGATGATCTGGTCCCGCCCGGGGAAGGGCTCACCGGCGTCCGTCTTCAGCGGAATGGCCAGGGCCAGGGCCACGGAGGCCACTCCGCGCATCCCGGCCCACCACATCACCACGCTCTCCCGCCAGCTCAGCGGGATCTCCTCGTCGTAGTCGCGCCGCCCGTGCAGCCTCTGGGCGAGCCAGCCGGCCGGCAGCAGCCACACCAGCCGTACGCCGACGACCACCGCGACCACGATCGCCGCCCACCCGGCCATCTCCCACACCCGGTCCTCGGCCGTGCCGAACACGTTGTGCAGCTCCAGCCCGATCAGCCCGAAGGCCACACCGGTGACCAGCATGTCGACGACTTCCCAGAAGGTGTGCCCGGCGAGGCGCCCCAGCACGTCGTCGGCGTCGCTCGCGTACTCGGCGAGGAACAGGGCCGTCGTCAGTACGGCCAGCACCCCTGAGCCCTGGAGTTCCTCGGCCACCACGTAGGCGACGAACGGCACCAGCAGGGTCAGCCCGATCTGCAGGGTGGCGTCGCCGAGCCGCCCCATGAGCCGGTTGGTGATCCAGCCGAGCGCGAGCCCGACGGCCACGGCCACCACGGCCGAGAGCACGAACTCCCCGAGCGCCTCGGGCCAGGAAAAACTGCCGCTCACGACGGCGGCGACGGCCACGTGGTAGAGCACGATCGCCGTCACGTCGTTGAAGAGCCCCTCGCCCTCCAGGATCGACACCATGCGGCGGGGCAGCCCGAGGGAGCCGGCGACGGCGGTGGCGGCCACCGGGTCGGGCGGGGCGACGAGCGCGCCGAGGGCGAGGGCGGCGGCGATCGGCAGCCCCGGCACGACGGCGTTGGCCACGGCGGCCACCGCGCCGGTGGTGACGAACACCAGCGCCACGGCCAGCAGCAGGATGGGCCGGACGTTGGCGGCGAACTGCCGCCAGGACGTGCGTTGCACGGAGGCGTACAGCAGGGGCGGCAGCACCAGCGGCAGGATGAACTCGGGCGGGATCTCGACGTTCGGCACGGCCGGCACCAGGGCGAGGATCACCCCGCCGATGGTCATCAGGACGGGCGCGGGCAGTTTGAGCCGGTCCCCGAGCGGCACCGTGACCACGGCCCCGAGCAGGAGCACGAACAGCAGAGCAAGCTGGTCCACTCCCCCACCCTGCCAGGCCGCTGCGCTCGGCCGGTGCGGTGACGGGTCCGCGGCTCCGTGTCGGGCTCCGCCCGAACCCCTACGGCGCCCCAGACCCCGCGCCTCGAACGCCGGCGGGGCTGAAAGATCCGGTCGAGCAGCGGCCACATCCAACCTCGCC
>NZ_JBSGZP010000710.1:1809-3688 GCF_053611065.1 Streptomyces sp. NPDC054840 | reverse complement strand
CGTCAGGCCGGTGACCTGTCCGGGTCAGCCGTTGCGGTGGTGCCGACGGCTGTTCCAGGAGTCGGCGTCGAGGACGTTGCCGCGGTTGTCGCGGAGAGTGGCGGTGTCGCGCTCGTCCCAGATCTGGTGGCGGCGGTCCTGGTAGACGTCGTGGCGGGTGTCGCGGCCCTGGCCGGTGTGGACCTTCACGCTGGACCGGCCGTCGAGGCGGAAGTCGGCGAAGCGGTAGCGGTTGCCCTGCCGGTCGGTGAGGGTGAAGCCGCGCAGGTTGACGCTCTTGCGCCCGGTGTTCTCGACCTCGACCCACTCCCGGTTCAGCGCACGGGCGGAGCGGTCGCGGCCGGCGGTGCCGTACTGGACGTCGCTGATGACGATCGAGGACTGCGGAGCCCGGTGGTCGCGCCGGTGGTCGTCGGCGGTGGCCGGGAGGGCGGCGGCACCGACGAGGGCGCCCGCCGCCAGGAACGCGGCGACGAACCGGCGGGTGGCGAGAGAAGCAGACATGAAGATGACCCCTTCAACAGACAGCAGCCCGGCCCGCCTCGTGCATGGCGAGTGGGCCTTGAACAGTTCCCGGCGTCCTGCCGAGGAGCCACACTCTGGCTCCCAATCGCCGCCAAAAGCCACCAATTCGGGGCGTGTTGCAAAATGCGGATGTATCGGTGACTCTCGCGTGTATCGGACACATGTCAATCCCGTGCTGACGCGAGCGGCCGGGGCGCGCCGAACAGGCCTTGAGGGGCCCGGGGACGGAGGACTTCCCCTTCGTACGGCCTGCCCTCGCGGCCCCTTCCGCTCTGCGCCGAACGGGTTCAGGGGCGTGTAACGACCGCTCCAACCGTTTCTTCGGACACGCGTACGTGAAGGGGCCTGGTGTTCTGTCGCCCGGATCCCCAGAGGTCGTCGGCTCGCCGCCGGCCTCAGGACGGGGAGCGGCCGATCGCATCGAGGAGCTGGAGCTCGTCCCGCGTCAGTCGGAGTGCGCCCGCTGCCACGTTGTCGGCGAGGTGATCCGGGTTGCCCGTCCCGGGGATGGCCAGTACGTGGGAGCCCTGCATCAGGGTCCAGGCGAGTCGCACCTGCGCCGGGGACGCTCCGTGCGCCCGGGCGACCGCTCGGACCCCCTCGTGCTCGGTCCGCACGGCGCCCGCCTCGCGCCCCTGTCCGGCGATGGAGAAGAAGGGAACGAAGGCGATACCGCGCGCCGCACAGGCGCGGAGCATCCCCGACCCGTCGGGTGCGTCGATTCCGTAGCGGTTCTGAACACACACCACCGGAGCGATCGCCTCGGCCTGGGCCAAGTGCTCGGGGCGGGCGTGGGAGATGCCGAGGTGGCGGACCAGTCCGGCGTCGCGCAGCTCGGACAGGGCTCCGAAGTGCTCGCTGATGGACTCCTGTCCCATGATGCGGAAGTTGACCACGTCGAGATGGTCCCGGCCGAGCTGGCGCAGGTTCTCCTCGACCTGGCCGCGCAGCTCGTCCGGCCGGGCCGACTCGGCCCACCCGCCGGAGGCGTCCCGGGCGGGACCGACCTTGGTGGAGACGACGAGGCCGTCCGCGTACGGCGCCAGAGCCGAGTTGATCAGCTCGTTGGCCGAACGCAGCCGGGAGAAGTAGAACGCGGCGGTGTCGATGTGGTCGATTCCGAGCTCGACCGCCCGGCGCAGTACGGCGACGGCCCGGCCGCGGTCGCTGGGAGTGCCCTCGTGGAAGGCCGCGCTTCCGGTCAGGCGCATGGCACCGAAGCCGATCCGGTTGACCGTGAGGTCACCGAGCACCCAGGTGCCCGAAGCTGCCGCGGAGACCGTGTGCGACGCCATCTGATTGATCAACTCCATCCGATCGGCCAGCGCCCCTCGGTGCTTCGGGGCGTGGCGGG
>NZ_JBSGZP010000710.1:0-1799 GCF_053611065.1 Streptomyces sp. NPDC054840 | reverse complement strand
GTTCTGGAGTATGCGCAGGTGGAAGGCGTACGGGGAAGGCGCGTAAGGGTGGTGGAAGATCACATGGAGAGCCGGAACCCTGAATCCGGGCGGGGCGTTGTTCCCGTTGACGGTTCCTCCGCGGGGCCCACGCTCGGGAGCGCGCAGCCGGGCGGGTGTGCCCGATAATGGGCACTGAAGGGGTATTCGCTCGGAGGAGGCCGATATGGGACGGGACAGCAGTTACGAACTGGTATTCGCGGTTCCTGACTATGCGGCGGCCCCGGATGGCGAGGAATCGGTCCTCGTGCACCGCACCGACCGGACCGGCCCCGGCGGCCACCCGATCTACGCGGACGACACCGGAATCGTGCAGGCGGAGATCAGCGATCAGGGCGACGTGCGCATGATCGCGAGCGGCGGTCACCAGGAGCCCGCCGCGCGGGTGAGCGTGCGTGCCGTGCCCGGCGTGTGACGCGGATTCTCTTCGGCTCATCGGGTGCGGCGCGTGACGGCGGGCGCGGCCGGGCCCGGGCGGTTCAGCCGCGGACGGCCAAGGCAGCCGGCTACGGAGACGGTCCGCGCGCCGGGGCGGGAGCCCTGCCACGAGGCCGTACCACCGCTCCCCGCGCAACGCATGTGCAGCGGCACATCGAACCAACATGCCCGGACCGGCTTGACGCACGCCGGTCCGGGCAGGCGCATGAGGTACCCGCAACCCACGAGAAGGAAGGTGAGCCGGATGGAGTGGACCACCGAGCCGGAGCCCGAGGGGCCCGGGCCCGTGCCCACCTCGCCCGACCCTGTGCCGCGGGATCCCGGACAGCCCGACCCGGGAGGAGCGCCGCGTGAACCGGCTCCTCCGCATCCGGACCCCGACAGGCCACCGCCCGCGCCGGAACCCCCTGATTGAGGACCGGCACCACACGACGGAAGGACGTGAGCGCTGTGCGAGTCGCCTTTCTGACGGCGCCCGAGGGCGTCGAGGAGATCGAACTCACCGAACCCTGGAAAGCCGTGCAGGGAGCCGGCTGGAACCCGCAGCTGGTCTCCACGGAACCGGGCCGCATCCAGGCGTTCCACCACTTGGACAAGGCGGGCACGCATCCCGTAGACCGGGTCCTCGCGAGCCGTACGGCCGAGAGCTTCGACGCCCTCGTCCTGCCCGGCGGGGTCGCCAATCCCGACGCGCTGCGTATGAACCCCTTGGCCGTCGACTTCACCCGCGGCTTCTTCGAGTCGGCCAAGCCCGTGGCCGCGATCTGCCACGCGCCCTGGATGCTGGTGGAGGCCGACGTCGTACGCGGGCGGACGCTGACCTCCTGGCCCAGTCTGGCGACCGACATCCGCAACGCGGGCGGTACCTGGGTGGACGAATCGGTCCATGTCTGCCATGCGGAGCCCGCGACGCTGGTCACCAGCCGCAAGCCGGACGACCTGGACGACTTCTGCGCGGCCCTGCTGAAGGAGTTCGGCGGCTGACCGGCCCGTCCGAGAGGGACACATGGTCCGCCCTGCGGTCGTTCCCGCAGGGCGGCACGCGGCTTCTGCCCGGGGGACCGCTCCGAAAACCTCGGAGCGGGTGGGGCCACCGGCCCCGCGCGGCCCCGCCGGCCACGTCGTCCGTCGGCCGAACCGCGCCGGGGCACGTGCCCGAGTAGAATCGATCCGGACCTCTTCCTTGCGCGGTCGGTGCCGTCCCCCCGGCCCACCGGAGCCGACATGGACGTCCCCGCCGACGGACCGGCCACCCCGTCTCCCCCCGATCCGAGCGGCCTCCAGCGAGCCGTGCGGGCCCTGACCGACGAGATCGCCGAGCT
>NZ_JBSGZP010000709.1:0-3691 GCF_053611065.1 Streptomyces sp. NPDC054840 | reverse complement strand
GCGCGGTCGCGCCTCCCGCCACGCCCGGCAGCCAGGCGTCCGAGTCCGCCATGCCCGCTGGGAGCGCCGCCGCTGGGAGCGCGGCCGGTGGGAGCGCGGCCGGTGGGAGCGCGGCCGGTGGGAGCCAGCCGCTCGGCAGGTTCCTCGCCAAGGCCGCCGCCGTCACCGCCGGGCTGACCGCCGCCGGGGCACTGTTCGGGCTGGTGCGCGACCAGACCATCGCGCACCTCTTCGGGGCCGGGCACGACAGCGACGCCTTCCTGATCGCCTGGACCGTGCCCGAGATGGCCTCGACGCTCCTGATCGAGGACGCCATGGCGCTGCTGATGGTGCCCGCCTTCAGCCACGCCCTTGCCCGGCGGGCCGCCGGCCGGGCGGGGCTCACCCGCCGGGAGGCCCGCGCGCAGGACCCCGTACGGCTCCTGGTGGGAGCGACCCTGCCGCGCCTCGTCGTGCTCCTGGCCGCCGTCGCCTCCGTGCTCGTCATGGCCGCGCCGGCCGTCGTCGCCGTGCTCGCCCCCGGCCTGCCCGACCCCGAACTGGCCGTCGAGTGCACCCGGCTCACCGCGCTCACCGTGCTCTCCTTCGGCATCGCCGGATATTTCAGTGCCGCCCTGCGGGCGCACAGGTCCTTCCTGTCACCCGCCGCGATCTACGTCTCGTACAACGTCGGCATCATCGGCACGATGGTGGCCCTGCACGCCGTGTGGGGCGTCCGGGCCGCCGCCGCCGGCGTCGCGGTCGGCGGGCTCCTGATGGCGCTCGTCCAACTGCCCGCCTTCGTAAGGAACGTGGGCTTCGGCCCACCCCGCGCGAAGAGGGCCGCCCCGCGCAGCCAGCGCGACCGGGACCGCCCCACCCTCATCGCCTTCGGGGTCATCGCCCCCGTGATCTTCTTCGCGGTCTTCCGGCAGTCGCAGGTGCTCGTCGAGAGGTTCCTGGCCGCCTCGCTCCCGTCCGGTGCGATCTCCCACCTCAACTACGCGCAGAAGGTCGCGCAGATGCCGATGGTGCTGTCGCTGATGATCTGCACCGTCACCTTCCCCCTCGTCGCCCAGGCCATGGCCGGGGGAGAGCGGGAGAAGGCCCGGCGGCGGGTGGAGCAGGACCTCGCGCTGGCCTCGCTGGCCGTCCTGATGGGCACCGCACTCGTCATCGGCTACGCACCCCAGATCATCCAGGTCCTCTTCGAACGCGGCGCCTTCACCCACGAGGACACCCTCGCCACCGCCTCCGTCATGCGGGTCTACGCACTCGGACTCCTCGGCCACTGCCTCGTCGGCGCACTGTCCCGGCCCTTCTTCTCGACCGCCCGGCCCATCTGGTTCCCGGCGTTCGCGATGGGTGCCGGACTGCTCGTCAACGTCGTGGCCGGAGCCTTCGCCGTCGGCCGGTGGGGCACCTACGGCATCGCCGCCGCCAACGCCGCCGGCATCTCCACCACCGCCGTCCTGCTGCTCACCGGCCTCGGCTCGCGGATCATCGCCATCCAGGTCCGCCGGGTCGCCGGCAGGATCGGCCGGCTCGCCGTCGCCGCCGTCGCCGCGGGCGCCACCGGCTGGATCGCCGGCCCCATGATCCCCGACCCGATGGTCAGCGCCGTCCTCGGCTGCCTGCTGGTCCCGGCCATGTTCGGAGCCACCGGCATGGCCATGCGCGCCCTCGAAGTCACCGCCCTGCCCGGTCAGATCTCCCAGCTCACGCAGAGGTTCCGCAATGTCCGCTGATACCGACACGGCCCCCGCCGCCGTGGTGATCCCCACCCGCCGGGCCGCTTCGCCGTGGGTCCTGATGTACCACTCGGTCGCCGAGTTCACCGACCCCGCGGAGGACCCGTACGGGATCACCGTCACCCCGCTCGCCCTGGGAGCCCAACTGCTGTGGCTGCGCTCCCGAGGCCTGCGCGGCGTGTCCGTCGGCGAACTGCTGCGGGCCCGCGCGGCCGGTCGCGGAGCCGGGCTGGTCGGGCTGACCTTCGACGACGGCTACACCGACTTCCTGACCCACGCGCTCCCGCTGCTGAGCCGCTACGGCTGCACCTCCACCCTCTTCGTCCTGCCCGGGCGGCTCGGCGTGGACAACGTGTGGGACCCGTTGGGACCGCGCAGGTCCCTGCTCACCGCCGAGGGCATCCGCGAGGTCGCCGATGCCGGACAGGAGATCGGCTCGCACGGTCTGCTCCATCAGGACCTCACGGCGATCGCCGACGACGCCCTCCAGCAGGAACTGCGGGGCAGCCGCGACCTGCTGCGGGAGCTGACGGGCACCCTGCCCGAAGGGTTCTGCTACCCGTACGGGCACCTCGACGCCCGGGTCGTCGACGCCACCCGGGCCGCCGGCTACGGCTACGCCTGCGCCATCGACCCAGGACGGCTCGCCGGCCCGCACGCACTGCCGCGCACGCACGTCAGCCAGGCCGACGGCGGCGCCCGGCTGCGGATCAAGCAGCTCCGTCACCAGGTGCGCGAGCTGCGGCGCGGGGTGCAGCGGTGAAGGCGCTCCAGTCGGTCAAGGCACTGCACATCATCACCGGCCTCGGCGTCGGCGGCGCCGAACAGCAACTGCGGCTGCTGCTCCGGCACATGCCGATGCAGTGCGACGTGCTGACGCTGACCAACCCGGGGCCCGTGGCCGAGGGGCTGCGCGCCGACGGGGTCCGGGTCGTCCACCTCGGCATGCGGGGCAACCGGGACCTGGGGGCGCTGCCCCGGCTGGTGCGGTTCATCCGGCGTGGCCGGTACGACCTCGTGCACACGCACCTGTACCGGGCCTGCGTCTACGGGCGCCTCGCGGCCCGGCTCGCGGGCACCGGGGCGACCGTGGCCACCGAACACTCCCTCGGCGACGGTGAGATCGAGGGAAGGCCGCTGTCGGCCGGCGTGCGCACCCTGTACCTGGCCAGTG
Organism: Streptomyces sp. NPDC054840; assembly: GCF_053611065.1. Classification (NCBI taxonomy): domain Bacteria; kingdom Bacillati; phylum Actinomycetota; class Actinomycetes; order Kitasatosporales; family Streptomycetaceae; genus Streptomyces; species Streptomyces sp. NPDC054840. The sequence goes on along the minus strand of NZ_JBSGZP010000709.1, from coordinate 787 downwards.
AACGCCTGGGCGCGGCCACGGTGGCCGTCTCCGACACCGTGGCAGCCCGGCTGGAGGGGTGGGGGGTGCCGGCCGCGCGGGTGCACGTCGTACCGAACGGGATCGAGGCCGTCCGCTTCCGCTTCGACGAGGGCGTCCGGCGGGCCACCCGGGCCCGCACCGGGCTGTCCGAGCGGGCCTTCGTGGTCGGCGGGGTCGGCCGGCTCGTCCCCGGCAAGCGGTTCGACGTCCTGGTGCGGGCCGTGGCCGCGCTGCCTGGGGCGCACCTGCTGCTGGCCGGGGACGGGCCGGAGCGGGCGGGACTGCGCCGGCTGGCCGCCGAGCTCGGCGCGCAGAGCCGGATCCACCTGCTGGGCGAGCGGGACCCGCTGGGTGACAGCGCGGACGGCCGCACCCCGGGCATCCCGGCGCTGCTGGCCGCCATGGACGTCTTCGTCTCCCCGTCGCGGGAGGAGGCCTTCGGCCTCGCCGTCGTGGAGGCCTTGGCCGCCGGACTCCCCGTCCTGCACGTGACCTGTCCGGCCATCGACGACCTGCCCGCCGCGCAGGCCCCCGGGGCCCGGCGCATCGGCACCGGCACGGAGGAACTGGTCGCGGCGCTGCGGGGCCACATGGAGGCGGGCGCGCGCCGGCTGCCCCCGCCGCCGGTGGTCCGCCGCTACGACATCGCCCGCAGCGCGCGGCAGCTGCTGGACGTGTACGACCTCGCCCTCTCGGCCGCGCCGGGCGGCGCCGGGGCGGGCAAGGGCCGCGCCGCCGCCGACCCGGTGTCCGGTGGCGCCGGCGC
>NZ_JBSGZP010000708.1:0-3695 GCF_053611065.1 Streptomyces sp. NPDC054840 | reverse complement strand
GGGACCATACCGGGAGAAGGCCCGGTCCAGGTGCCCGCCGCAGGCGCTACGCGTCGCCGCCCGCCGCGCCCGGGTCCGCCGCCGCGACGTCCAGCAGCTGGTACCGGTCGACCGCCTGCTTCAGCACCGACCGGTCGACCTTCCCCGCCCGGGCCAGCTCGGTGAGCGTCGCCAGGACCACGGACTGCGCGTCGATGTGGAAGAAGCGCCGCGCGGCGCCACGGGTGTCCGCGAAACCGAAGCCGTCCGCGCCCAGCGAGGTGTACGCGCCCGGCACCCACCGCGAGATCTGGTCCGGAACCGCCCGCATCCAGTCCGAGACCGCCACGAACGGCCCCTCGGCACCCGACAGCTTCCGCGTCACGTACGGGACGCGCTGCTCCTCCTCCGGGTGGAGCAGGTTGTGCTGCTCCACCTCGACCGCCTCGCGGCGCAGCTCGTTCCAGGAGGTCGCCGACCAGACGTCCGCCCGTACGCCCCAGTCGGCCGCCAGGATCCGCTGCGCCTCCAGCGCCCACGGCACCGCCACGCCCGAGGCCATCAGCTGCGCCCCGATCGTGCCCTCGGTGCCCTGCGACACCCGGTGGATGCCCTTGAGGATGCCGTCCACGTCGACGCCCGCCGGCTCGGCCGGGTGCTGGATCGGCTCGTTGTAGACGGTCAGGTAGTAGAAGACGTCCTCCGCCTCCGGGCCGTACATCCGCCGCAGACCGTCCTTGACGATGTGCGCGATCTCGTAGCCGTAGGCCGGGTCGTACGCCACGCAGCCCGGGTTCGTAGAGGCCAGCAGCTGGGAGTGACCGTCGGCGTGCTGGAGGCCCTCACCCGTCAGGGTGGTCCGCCCGGCGGTCGCGCCGAGGACGAAACCGCGCGCGAGCTGGTCGGCCATCTGCCAGAACTGGTCACCCGTGCGCTGGAAACCGAACATCGAGTAGAAGACGTAGACCGGGATCAGCGGCTCGCCGTGCGTCGCGTACGCCGAACCGGCGGCGATCAGCGAGGCCGTGCAGCCCGCCTCCGAGATGCCGTCGTGCAGCATCTGGCCGGTCGGGGACTCCTTGTACGCGAGCAGCAGGTCGCGGTCGACCGCCTCGTACTGCTGGCCGAGCGGGTTGTAGATCTTGGCGCTCGGGAAGAAGGCGTCCATACCGAAGGTGCGGTACTCGTCGGGCGCGATCAGTACGAAGCGCTTGCCGATCTCCTTGTCCCGCATCAGGTCCTTCAGGATGCGGACGAAGGCCATGGTCGTGGCGATCGACTGCTGCCCCGAGCCCTTCCTGGCGGCCGCGTACGTCTTGTCGTCCGGCAGCTGCAGCGGCTTCGCGCGCACCACACGGGTCGGCACGTACCCGCCCAGCGCACTGCGCTGGTCGTGCATGTACTGGATCTCGGGGGAGCTCGGGCCCGGGTGGTAGTACGGCGGGGCCCCGCCCTCCAGCTGCGCGTCCGTGATCGGGATGTGCAGACGGTCGCGGAAGCGCTTGAGGTCGTCGACCGTCAGCTTCTTCATCTGGTGCGTCGCGTTGCGGCCCTCGAAGTTCGGGCCGAGCGTCCAGCCCTTGACCGTCTGGGCCAGGATCACCGTCGGCTGGCCCTTGTGGGCCTTGGCCGCCGCGTACGCCGCGTAGACCTTCTTGTGGTCGTGACCGCCGCGGCCCAGGTGCTGGATCTGCTGGTCGGACATGTTCTCGACCATCGCGCGCAGCCGCTGGTCGCCGCCGAAGAAGTGCTCGCGGATGTACGCGCCCGACTCGGTGGCGTACGTCTGGAACTGCCCGTCGGGCGTGGAGTTCATCTTGTTGACCAGGATGCCGTCGCGGTCCTGCGCCAGCAGCGGGTCCCAGGAGCGGTCCCAGATCAGCTTGATGACGTTCCAGCCGGCACCGCGGAAGATCGACTCCAGCTCCTGGATGATCTTGCCGTTGCCGCGCACCGGGCCGTCGAGGCGCTGCAGGTTGCAGTTGACGACGAAGGTCAGGTTGTCCAGACCCTCACGGGCGGCGATCGACAGCTGGCCCAGCGACTCCGGCTCGTCCATCTCGCCGTCGCCGAGATACGCCCAGACGTGGGACCTGGAGGTGTCGGCGATGCCGCGCGCCTCCATGTACCGGTTCATCCGCGCCTGGTAGATCGCACCCAGCGGACCGAGGCCCATCGAGACGGTCGGGAACTCCCAGAAGTCCGGCATCAGCCGGGGGTGGGGATAGCTCGACAGGCCGTACGGGGCCTTCGACTTCTCCTGGCGGAAGGAGTCGAGCTGCTGCTCGGTGAGCCGGTCCAGGAGGTAGGCGCGGGCGTAGATACCGGGGGAGGCGTGGCCCTGGAAGAAGATCTGGTCGCCGCCGTCGCCCTCGTCCTTGCCCCGGAAGAAGTGGTTGAAGCCCACGTCGTAGAGGGAGGCGGAGGAGGCGAACGTGGCGATGTGGCCGCCGACGCCGATACCGGGACGCTGGGCACGCGAGACCATGACGGCCGCGTTCCAGCGGGTGGCGTTGAGGACCTTGCGCTCGATCTCCTCGTTGCCGGGGAAGAACGGCTCGTCCCGGGTGGCGATCGTGTTGACGTAGTCGGTGCTGCGCATCTCCGGCACGGCCACGCGCTTCTCACGGGCCCGCTCGATCAGCCGCAGCATCAGGTAGCGGGCCCGCTCACGGCCCCGCTCGTCGACTGCGGCGTCGAGGGAGTCGAGCCACTCCTGGGTCTCCTCCGGATCGAAGTCCGGGACCTGACTCGGCAGGCCGCCAATGATGATCGGATTGCGATCGGATGCGGAAGCCACGCTGTTCCTTCGCTGTCGGGGGGAGTCGTGCCTTGGGTTCGCCGCCTCCCATGCTCTTACGCTGGGCCGGAATCTTCATCTTTACCAGCGGGTAATCCCGGGGAACCGCAGGGAACCCGCGAGGGGTGGATCGACGGGGATCCGTAGCGAATCCGGCCAAACCGCCCCTTACCCTCAAGGCGGGCGCCGACTTCGTCAGACCGTTCGTCCCTCAAACAGGTAGGAAAGACCCAAGCGTCAACGATGATGCCGAATGAGCTGGAATGGTGTGGGATGAATCACGAGAGGTGTACACGGGAAGGCTGAAAGTTGCGGCGAGACGGCCGTAATCGTCACCGTTTCGACGGTCTCGGCCGCCGGGTACTTGCGCGATCCGCCGCGCCCGTGTGGACTACGCCCAATGCTGCGCGTACGCGCGCCGCCGAAGACATTCACCGAACATGAGCAGGAGGCACCCCGTGAGCGCGACCGCGGACCACGCGGAGAGCCTGGCCGCCCGGCTGGGTTTCCAGTCCGAACAGGTGGTCCAGGAGATCGGCTACGACGACGACGTCGATCAGGAATTCCGTGACAGCGTCGAAAAGCTCGTCAGCGAGCTCGCCGACGAAGACTACGACGACGTCGCCGACGCGGTGCTGTTGTGGTTCCGTGACGAGGACGGCGATCTGACGGACGCCCTGGTCGACGCGACCGAGCTGGTCGAGGACGGCGCACTGATCCTGCTGCTGACCCCCAAGACGGGCCGTGACGGCTACGTCGAGGCCAGCGACATCAGCGAGGCGGCCGAGACCGCCGGTCTCTCCCTCGCCAAGGGCCTGCCCGTCGGCAAGGAGTGGACCTCCACCAAGCTGGTGACGCCCAAGGCGGCCAAGGCCAAGCGCTGAGCCGAGCCCCGCAGCGATGCGGAGACAGGGCC